>JAJTGQ010000018.1 GCA_021299455.1 Flammeovirgaceae bacterium
ATTCAATAACTGTAGAGGGGTTAGAAATACCAGTAATTTCGTACAACGATTTAATTGCTTGCAAAGCAAACGTACACAGGGCAAAAGACTTGGAAGATATAGCCCAGCTTGAACGAAGAAAACAAGAACAAACAAGAAACATTAAAAAAGACAAAGGCCGGGAAAGCACTTGAGAATTTAGCGGCAAACCGATCACCTTTTTTCTGACAAAATTGCCTAACGAATTGGCTATAAATGGGCGTTGCTGCTCAAAAGGATTAAGTCATAAACCTTTTTTTTGTTTTTTAGTGCTGACAACCGTTAGTTCCAGTTATTAACAAACATTTCCCTTTCATTTCGTGTTAAAAGGGTCTACCTTTGCGAGATTGAAAAGGCATCTATTTTGAACCAAGCTCAAGCTATTACTCTCTATCAGCCAATGTTGCATAACATTGCCTACAATCTGCTTCGTTGCAAGGCGGATGCGGAAGATATTGTGCAAGATACTTTCGTAAAGTGGCTAAGCATCGATACGACCAAAATACAAAACACAAAAGCGTATTTGATCAAAGCGGTAACTAACAACTGCCTCAATCACCTCAACGCGTTAAAGCGAAAAAAAGAAGAGTATTGGGATTCGATCATGTTGTCAGAATTAGTAGTAAAGTTCAAAGAATCAGATTTCGCCCATATTGATTTCGAAAAGGAATTGGCGGCTGCCTTCAAGGTAATACAAAGCAAACTTGAGCCACTCGAACGGGCTACCTATTTGTTAAAGGAAGTCTTTGATTTTGACTACGAATCCATCCAAAAAGTAATTGATAAAAAGGCCGATCATTGCCGACAGTTATTTAGTCGTGCAAAAAAGAAATTGAATGAGGCGAGCCCAAAGATCAAGGCTGAATTCAATGATGCGTCAGCTTTATTTGACACCTTTAAAAAAGCCTGTACCGTTGACAACGCGACTGAACTGATTGGCCACCTTAAGAAAGATATTGCAGAGGCCTACGTGTCCAGAAAGCAGAACTCTCTATCTGGCAAATAAGCTGGGATAATCTTTTTCCTTTTTTCTGTCACAAATCCGTTTCGAGATTGTCTTACAGATAAATCAGCCAAAATAGGCTGAATTACTGTTATTACCTTTTTAACCTAACCTGTTGACATGAAGGCAATTTTGATCTTTTTTGTAGCGCATTGGTACTTATCTCTGTTTTTTCAGACGTTCTTCCTTCACCGCTACGCATCTCACAAGGCATTTACGATGAATAAATTCACCGAGAAGGTGTTCTTTGTATTGACCTGGATATTCCAAGGTTCTAATTATTTAAGCCCCTTTGGCTACGGTACTATGCACCGCATGCATCACGCCTACGCGGATACCGAGAACGATCCACACTCACCCAAGTATGACGAGACCATCTGGAACATGATGTGGAAGACGAAAACGATTTATTCAGATATCGCCAGCGGACGAGTAGTTCCTGAAGCACGTTTTACAGATGGTGTTCCTCGTTGGGATTCATTCGATAAGTTTGCCCGCTCTTGGCCTTCCAGAATCTTCTGGGGTGCTCTTTATTTTGCTTTTTACTGGCAGTTTGCTACTGTGTGGTGGCTTTGGTTATTGCTTCCAGTGCAATGGATGTTCAGCCCAATTCATGGCGCGATCATCAACTGGTTTGCGCACGTGTACGGCTACCGCAACTTCGAAGTAGGGGATACCTCTAAGAATTTTTTGCCTGTTGACTTTTTGATGATGGGTGAAAGCTATCACAACAATCACCACAAGTATGGCTCACGCGCCAACTTTGGTGGCATTCGCTGGCACGAAATTGACCCAACCTACCAAGTCATAAAGGTATTGGACAAGTTGAACGTGATTAAACTGGTTCAACAAAAAGAGATCAAGATGGAGCGCGTGCGCAAAGCAGCGTAGCTATTGAGCATTTAGATTAAGATATTTAAAGCCGGGGTAACTCGGCTTCTTTTATTGAACATTCTTTGCAAACAGCACATTCATCGCCTTATCAATCCTTCTCGGCTTGAGTGTCTTCGCATCCAACAAAGCCCAAACGGTTCTGGATTTGGTAATCACTTTGCCATCCTTTTTCAGCTCAACAAACCGTTCGAAAGTTGCTCCTTTGGCTTCGCCTACCCAAGTAGTGCCAATCAGTCGATCACCCAAAAAAGCCTGACCCAGGTAGTCTATTTCGTGTCTCAATAGCATCCATGAGTAGCACGCACGCAGTTCGTCAGTGGAAGTCGCCATCCAGTGAGCAGCGGCTACATCCTGAACCCAACGAACAAAAACAACATTGTTAACATGGTTCAGTTCATCAATATCGGCTGCGAGTGCCACAATTTCAATTGAAAAGGGGTTAGAAGAGGTTTGGTTCATTGTGGAGGTGAAAGAATATAGCCTTAATTTGAAATTTATGTTATCTTTGTGAATTAATTATCAAATATCAATAACAAACACAATGAAAGAAGGAACAGTAAAATTTTTTAACGAAGCAAAAGGTTTTGGCTTTGTAAAAGAGACATCAACAGGACAAGAGTATTTTGTTCATGTAACGGGCTTGGTTGACAAGGTACGTGAAAATGACACCATCACTTTTGATCTTAAAGAAGGAAAGAAAGGTTTGAACGCAGTAGAAGTTCGCTTAGCAAACTAATATCTGATCACCTTAAAGTTAAAAAGCCCTGCGTTTCGTAGGGCTTTTTTTTGACACTACAACTAACACCACCATTGACATTTCAGGATTTTAATTTCGATCCCAAGCTTACTGAAGGTTTGGAATCCATGGGCTACAATAAGCCTACCCCCATACAAGAGAAGGCCATCCCGGCCATCATGGCCAGAAAGGATCTGATTGCTTGCGCCCAAACTGGGACCGGAAAAACAGCTGCGTATCTATTACCCATTCTTAACAACATTATTCATTCTGAGAAGCGACACCTCAATACACTAGTGATTGCCCCAACGCGCGAACTAGCACAACAGATTGACCAGCAGATTGAAGGCTTTGCTTATTTTTTGGGTGTCAGTTCCATACCAGTCTATGGTGGAGGAGATGGCGCTATTTGGGAACAACAGAAGAAAGCATTAGAGGCAGGAGTTGATATCATTATTGCGACCCCCGGTCGCTTGATGGCCCAATTGGCATCAGGCGTGATAAAACTAGATGATGTTGAGCATTTGGTGTTGGACGAAGCCGATCGCATGTTGGACATGGGCTTTTATGAAGACATCATCCGAATCATCAAATACTTACCTGCACACAGACAAACGTTGCTATTTTCTGCTACTATGCCACCGAAGATTCGGGCGTTAGCAACTCGCATATTAAAGAACCCGGAAGAAATTAACATTGCCATCTCGAAGCCTGCCGAAGGAATTTTGCAACAGGCGTATGTTGTTTATGACGAGCAAAAAGAAAAACTCATCAACCACATTTTCAAAACAGGGCAATACAATAGCGTATTGATTTTTGCCTCTACAAAAGAAAATGTAAAGAAGCTAGATCGGGCCTTGCAGAAAATTGGTATTATGGCCAAAGCCATTCACTCTGATTTAGAGCAGGTAGAAAGAGAAAATATTTTGAGAGAATTCAAAAATAAAAAGCTTTCTATTTTAGTGGGAACGGATGTTCTTTCGAGGGGAATTGACGTAGAAGGAATCAGCTTGGTCATTAACTTTGATGTGCCGCCAGATCCTGAAGATTATATCCATCGGATCGGTAGAACAGCCAGAGCCGCTACCACAGGCACAGCGATTACGTTCATCAATAGCAAAGACCAGCGAAAGTTTTCGCGTATCGAACATATGATTGGCAAAGAGATTGAGAAAGTTTCACTACCTGCAGAATTGGGCGAAGGCCCACTCTATCAACCCGAAAAAGCCCCCGAAAACAAGTATCAAAAACCGAGAGGGCCGAAGAAGAATTTTGGTCACAAGCCGAGGAGATAGAAATTCAAAATTCAAAATTCAAAATTTGCTTCAGCATTTGGGTGTAATAATCTCCGAAGTATGGACCTACCCAGTTGAGTGCCATCACTTCCTCTTCACTTCCTTTGGCGTAATGATGATCAGCCGTTACGTAACCTGTGTAATTGCCATTAAAGCTGGTCAGAATTAATTTCTTTCCCATAGCTGCGGCAATAGCTTCTAGTTTTTCTTGTGCAAATATCTCCCCAGAAAAATCAGCAGGCGTTCCGATAAATACTACATGACCCACTTGCAAATAGGTTAGTTCACCTTGTAGTGGATTAAGCAACGAACGAAAAACCCAATCGCGTACTTTCCAATCTTTAGCGATTCGTAGTTGCGAAGAGCCAAAGGCTATTGGAATATGTGCAGAAGAAATAGAAATTGATTCGGCTAAATTCTGATTAGTTGCTTTGACAACTTTCTCAGCCAGTAGTAATCCTGCTTTATCAATTCTTTCAAAATCCGTACCTTCTATACCCTTCAGTCGATGGCTGCCGACCATGCCAGCCATGAATAACCCAAAATCAAATCCCCTTTTCTCCAACTGTTTGGTAAGTGCGGAAGGGTAGTCACCAGAAACCACGCGACTGAGTAGCTCTACATTAGTTGGATGCGCGCTGTAAGTAACAATCACTGCCTTGCTGCTATCGGCACGATTAAATTTTAATCCTCGGAGTTTGCCATCGACCTGACCGTTGGCAGCATCCAATCTGTTTTCAACAAACTCAGAAGCATCATTCTCCCAATATTGAATCGTTGACGAAATGGAAGAAGTCGTTGCTTTGTCGATATTATCTAAAATATCGTTCGCGGTTTGATCGACCCACTCAGCGTGGTACGAACCCAATACAAGTCGCCCAACCAAACTCGCATCCCAGCCACCTAGACTGCTATGGGTGTGCGTAGCTGAATAGTAAACGAAATAATCTTTTCCTTGTCGCTTCAGCGCTTCATTCACTCTATTTTTTATTGAGGGAGGAAACAACATTAAGTCGAGTGAGACAAAAACGTTTACGCTGCTTCCATTAGTCATGGCGATCACACCTCCATATATTGAATCGTGAATGGATTCGTATTTGTCTTTCGGTGTATAGCCCGCCATGGGCAATGAGTAGCTTGGTGTAATGTTAAATTTAGCCCAACCCACTTTTACTTTATCCTTTCTTGATAGGTTAGGATGGATCGTATCTAGCCGACTGACCATTGTTTGATAAAAAGGTTGTTCTTTAAGTGGGGTTTTGTCAATAGGACCAACCAGTAACATCGCCAAGACAAACAGTCCCAGCCCTGCATAAACCAGCCATTTGATGAGTTTTTTCAAAACAGATGCGTTGCCACAACGCAACAACTATCGAACCATAAATGATTTTTACTTGTCACTTCATGCATAGGTTTTGGATCTAGATTCTTGAATCTTGAATTCTTAACCCCTTCTTTTTATGACTTTTTCTACAGATTTAATTATATCATTCGGACTGAGACCGTACTTTTCTAGCAATTGCATCGGGGTGCCACTTTCTCCAAAGCTATCGTTTACAGCTACCATTTCCTGTGGAGCAGGGTAGAAGCGAGTTAAGACTTGTGCCACGCTATCACCCAGACCGCCATTAATTTGGTGCTCCTCGCAAGTAACTACGCATTTTGTCTTTTGAACCGATGCGAGAATTGCGTCTACATCTAAGGGTTTAATAGTATGTATATTTATTACTTCAGCGCTTATTCCTTTCTCTGCCAATTTCGCTTCAGCTTCTACTGCTTGCCAAACCATGTGGCCGGTTGCTATGATGGTCACGTCTTTTCCATCGATCAGTTTGTCTGCTTTCCCGATTGTAAAGGGTCTATCGGCCGCCATAAAAATAGGCCAGCTAGGCCTGCCAAACCGGAGATAGGCGGGACCCACATGCGTACCCAAAGCTAGTGTGGCTGCTTTGGTTTGATTGTAGTCGCAAGGCACGATCACTGTCATTCCAGGCAACATTTTCATCATACCGATATCCTCCAAAATCTGGTGAGTGGCACCGTCTTCACCTAGTGTTAGGCCTGCATGCGAAGCACATATCTTCACGTTCTTATTCGAATAGGCAATCGACTGACGAATCTGGTCGTATACTCGTCCAGTTGAAAAATTGGCAAAGGTTCCTGTGAAAGGGATTTTACCGCCTATGGTCATTCCTGCTGCCAGCCCCATCATATTGGCCTCTGCAATTCCTACCTGAAAGAAACGATCTGGAAAATCCTTTTTGAAGGCATCCATTTTTAGCGAGCCGGTAAGATCAGCACAAAGTGCAACTACATTTGAATTGTTCTTTCCTAGCTCGTGGAGCCCGGATCCAAAACCCGAACGTGTGTCTTTCTTTTCTGTAAATGTGAACTTCGTCATGAATGGATGCTTAAGTAATTGGACGCAATTTTAGCGAATCGTTTATTCAATTCCTTCAGGTGTTAATAATATGTTAAAGCTATAACTCTGATAAGTACATATCGTTCAAGACTGAGTATGCGCCAGTCCAGAACTACCGATAAGCAATTTCTCTTTTGGCTATTCCTTTGCTTACTCCTTGCGATCCTACCTTGGTTTATTTTGTAAGAACTGAAGCGCGGCCGATACTGTTTCATTTGGAATTTCTTCCATCGGCACGTGTCCCGCTCCCTCAAATACTTTTAGCTCCGCGTCTTTGATGTCTTCCTTAAATCGGTAGGCGTTGGACACCGGTATCCACGCGTCTTTCTCTCCCCAGATAATCAGCGTAGGCGCTGAAATATATCGGATGCTATCTTGCAAATCTTTTCCCGGCTGACGAAGGCGTTGCATAGTTGAGGCGCGATTTCCTTCTCTCAACATTAGGTCATAAAATCGATCTACATCCTCTTCTTTAACTTTTGTGGGATCGCCATAGACCTGTTTTAAATTCATTTTAAATAGAAAGCGAGGTGTAATCTTGATCATGCTTTTAGCAATAACATCACTTTGTAAGAGTTTGAAAATGAATGGCCTGCTTTGTTTCTTGGAAGAACTGTCTGCGCTGATTTTCCAATAGCCTGCAGCGTCTATTAGGATTAGTTTTTTTATTCGTGCTGGATAGTGCAACGCCAATTTCCATGCTACCTGGCCGCCCATTGAGTTACCGGCCACAAAAAAGGTATCGACCTGTAAATGATCCGCTAAGCGAATCACTAATCGTTCATAGTCATCGGTTGAATATTTTTGCGAAGCAACAGGCCCTGTCAATCCGTGTCCGGGAAAATCGAGAGAGATGGTATGGTATCGCTTGCTCAATTCTCGCTCCCAGGCCTCCCATGTATGCAGCGAAGCAAAGCTTCCATGCAATAAAAATAGAGCAGTCCCTTTTCCTTGTTGCCGAACATGGATTTTGGAACTATCCACAGTAATGTAAGAAGATTGAAGTGTTAAATAATTGGATTCCAGCTTATTAACCGGAGTGTCTTCTCGGTACCAAAAGGCAACTAAAATCACTACTACTCCCAGTATAGTCAGAATGACAATCCCACCATATTTAATGATGCGTTTAAACATTTTCCTTTTACTTATTTTCTTTTTTAGGCACAGGGTCATAACCGCTTGTTCCCCAGGGATGGCATCTACCGATTCGTTTAGTACCCAGCCAGATGCCTTTCAGTACACCCCATTCTTCGATAGCTTGTATCATATACTGAGAACAGGAAGGAGCATGGCGGCAATGGCTACCCAAGTAAGGAGATATAGCACCCTGGTAAAAACGTATGGGCAAAATGAAAATTTTCTTTAACATGAATTGAATAACAAATGTACTTTTTCGCCTTCAAGCGGATAGTTCAAATATCAAATAAGTGGCTATTTTTACCAAAATTACACACAAAGTCTATGGCAAACTCAATTATAAATATTGGGGTGAAGGAAGAAAATACAGAGTACCTGAATGAGAAGATTAGGGCTACTAATTTTTTATGTCTTTTCTACGGGCTTCTCAGTTTGCCTTTTATTGCGATTGCTTACCTCTTTATTCCAGGTCTTACTTCCCTGCCAATAGCATTTTTTGTTGCCGCCTTATTTGGGGTTTTCTTTAATTATGTTTCTCTTCCTGGCATGGCCAGGTTCATTGGCTGTTTTGTATTTATCGCTTTGTATGCAGTTTTCTCTGCTTATATCACACCTAACAATGGCCCGTTGCTTGCTTCCTTTACGGCATTGCATGTTTTATTTTTATTGCCTCCTTGGATACTTTTTGACTTACAAGAAAAGCGTTCGCTTATCGCGTACTCACTTTTTTCAATTCTCACGATCGTACTGATGCCAGTATTGAACAATTGGTTTACTTATGAGGCTACAGTAGATGTAATAGAACTGTTTAAACAAGGTTGGCTATTTTATCTTTGTTTAGGATCGGCTGTTATTTCTATGAGTGGCGCACTACTTTTTCTTGAGTATTCAACCTTTAATACTGGCAAAAAGAACGATCAACTGATCAGCGAAATGAGTGAGAAAGCATCACAGATTGAGCTGAACGAGAAAAAATTGAATGACTATATCAAAGAAATAGAGGCAGCAAAAAGAGATAGCGAGAGAAGACAGTGGTCTGCCCAAGGGTTGGCCATGTTTGCAGATCTCCTGCGAGCCCATCATGGTGACAGCCAGAAAATGTTTGACAATATCGTTTCGAATTTGGTCAAATACATTGGTGCTAATCAGGGAGCCTTGTTTTTAATTGAGGGCGAAAATGAAGAAAGGTCATTGCTACTAGTCGCCACCTATGCTTACGACCGCAAAAAATACATTCAAAAAATTGTTCCTGTCGGAGAGGGCGTTTTGGGGCAAGCTGTTCTTGAAAAATCACCCGTGTATATGACGGCTGTTCCAAAACAGTACATTCAAATAACGTCTGGACTGGGAGATGCGCCCCCTCGCTCGTTGCTTGTATCGCCACTCTTGGTGAATGAAGAAGTATTTGGTGTGATCGAGTTAGCGTCTTTTCATCAATTTGAACCTCATGTTCAGGAGTTTGTGGGGAGGATTGGAGAGAGCATCGCCTCCACGATTTCCACCGTGCGCGTGAGTGAAAAAACCAAAACACTGCTGGAAGAATTGCAGCAGCAAACGGAAGAAATGAAATCACAAGAAGAAGAGATGCGTCAGAATATGGAGGAGCTAGTGGCCACTCAAGAAGAGATGCAACGCAAAGAGCAGGAATACCTACAGCGCATTACTGAGTTAGAGCAAGGTCACCTCACTCAATCGTATAACTAATTTCGCCTCCCTTGCCATCTTTGAGCTGAACGCCAATAGCTTGAAGATCGTCTCGGATCTTGTCTGACAACGCATAATTCCGATCGGCTCTTACTTTTTTGCGCAATTCGATGAGTACATTGATTGTTCCTTCCAGCAAATCATTATTGGTCGTTTTGTCTTCCACCAAACCAAGTACGTCTTCCATCATGCCAATGAAGGTGGCTTTCAACTTCTCAAAAGTCAGTGAATCAACAGAACCAATTAATGTGTTGCCGGATTTGAAATCATTAATCCGAGACGCCATTTCAAACAACACCGCCAGCGTTTTTGCTGTATTGAAATCATCGCTCATAGTGCGGTAGCAATCGGATGTTAATCGGTTGATCTCATCTGCCAACTCGCTGTTTGGGGTCGTTGCCGCTGAATAATCCATCCCCTTAATGGCGGCCAGTGCAGTATTTAGTTTACGATAGCCTTTTTCTGCTGCACCTAGCGCCTCGTTCGAAAAATCAAGTGTGCTACTGTAATGCGATTGAAGCATGAAAAAGCGTACCGACATTGGGCTATATGCCTTGTCGAGCAACGGATGTTCACCCGCAAATAACTCGCGCGGCAAAAATGAGTTGCCTTTTGACTTACTCATCTTCTCACCATTTACGGTCAACATATTGGAGTGCATCCAATAACGAACTGGTGCCTTGCCATAGGCGCCAACACTTTGTGCGATCTCACATTCATGGTGTGGAAACTTCAAGTCCATACCGCCTCCGTGGATGTCAAACTCCTTCCCCAAATACTTGGTGCCCATGGCCGAACATTCCAAATGCCAGCCGGGTATACCATCTCCCCAAGGTGAAGGCCACCGTTGAATGTGACTTGGTGTAACGGCTTTCCAAATTGCAAAATCAACTGAATTCTTTTTTTCTTCCTGTGCGTCCAACTCACGCGTCCCCTCCAATAAGTCATCAATATTTCGGCCACTCAGCTCTCCATACTTGTGCTTCTCCATAAACTTGCGGACATCAAAATATACGGAGCCATTCTTCTCATAGGCAAAGCCATTCTCTAAAATCTTCTTCACCATCTCAATTTGCTCTACGATATGCCCGGTGGCCGTGGGCTCAACACTGGGTGGCAGAATATTGAAGATGCGGCATACTTCATGAAATCCATAGGTATACTTTTGCACCACCTCCATCGGCTCCAGCCTTTCCAATTTAGCGCGCTCCTCAATCCGATCTACGCCTTCTCCCGCATCGTTAGTCAAATGACCGGCATCGGTAATGTTGCGCACATAGCGTACTTTATACCCGATATGTGTCAGGTAACGGAACACTACGTCAAAAGCGGTAAACGTGCGCAGATTTCCCAGGTGTACTTCGTTATAAACGGTTGGCCCACAAGAATAAAGACCCACAAAGGGAGGGTTGATAGGTGTAAACAACTCTTTACTGCCACTGAGAGAATTAGTGATGGATACGGGATATTGTTCAAATAAATTCATACGCGATAAATCGGGGCGAAGCTACTATAAATTGAGTACAGTCGGCAATCAAAATGAACTTGAACAGCTATCTTTGAGCGATACAAAACACATCAACGAACATGAGTAAACCTATCATAGCCCCCTCGATTTTAGCCGCTGATTTTGCCAACCTGGAGCGAGAGGTGAAAATGATTAACGGAAGTGAAGCCGATTGGATTCATGTAGATATCATGGATGGCGTATTTGTACCCAATCTCTCCATGGGTTTGCCGATAGTTGAAGCGATTAAAAAACATGCCACCAAGCCACTGGACGTTCATTTGATGATCGTGAACCCGGAAAAATACGTTGAGGCATTTTACAAAGCAGGAGCGGAAGTCATTTCCGTCCACCTGGAGGCCTGCCCGCATTTACATCGAAACATACAGCAAATTAAAGCATTGGGGATAAAAGCAGGAGTGGCGCTAAACCCCCACACTCCCGCAGCCGGGCTTTCCGAGATTATTGCAGATATCGACCTGATTTGTGTAATGTCAGTGAATCCAGGGTTTGGCGGTCAGAAGTTTATTGAAAATACGTATGCGAAGGTGAAGGAAATCAAAGCGTTGATTCAGCAGAAGAACTCTAAAGCAGTTATTGAGATTGATGGGGGAGTCAACATGGTGAACGCTCGTCCTCTTTTAGATGCAGGCGCAGACGTACTGGTTGCGGGTAATTTTGTTTTCTCCTCAGAACATCCTTCTGACACTATTCTGCGTTTAAAATCCATCTGACCTTTAGTCTGATTTTGGCTACTTACTTAGAGAAAAAAGAGTATCAACAAATGGCCTCTCACATGCGAATGCTTTTACTGGTAATGCTGCTTACTTCGTGCGCAAGGACTGTCACGCGGATCGACCCCGGCCAGCTAATAGATTTAAGTGGGCGATGGAACGACAGTGACTCTCGCCAGATTGCTGACCGTATGGTCAATGATCTACTTAACAGTGAAAAATTTAAGGAATATTGCAAAAGTCACAGCCGAAAGCCGGCCATTATTGTGGGGACCTTCCGCAACAAGACAAGCGAGCACATTGATGCAGCCAACTTTATCAAAAAAATAGAACTAGCCATTTACAATTCTGGAGTCGCTGACTTAGTGGAGTCTGGTGATTTCAGAGACAAAATCAGGTTGGAGCGAATTGATCAACAAGATTTTGCTAACCCTAAAACGGTGGCCCAATGGGGAGAAGAAACCGGAGCCAATTTAATGCTCTTAGGTGAAATGACTTCTGAGACAGATGTTTACAAAAAACAACGAGTGGTGAACTACGTTACGACACTTTATCTTACAGACATGGAAACAAACCAACGAGTCTGGTACGGGCAACAAGAGATAAAGAAGAATATTCGGAATTAACGATGGATACCAATCTAAGGTCAATAGACAATGGTCAAAAGTCCACAAGCCGACTATCGATCTTTGACTATCGACTAACCGCCCTAACTTTTATTCTTTGCGGATTGCTTTCTTCCTGCGCCACCTACTATCAAGCAAACTACGAATTCAATAGAGCATTTGAATCGGGTCGTATCGAATCTTCGCTTCAGACACTAAGAGGGCAAGCACGCCAAGCAAACGGTCGGGATCGATTTTTGTATTTTGTAAACAAAGGACTTGTCTTGTCTATGCTTGGTAAGTATGACGAAAGCAATGAGTTCTTTGAAAAGGCCTATCTATTCTGGGAGGACTACAAGACCGATTACTTCAGTGAGGGTGCATCCTACTTGCTGAATCCCGCCATCACCGTCTATCGGGGTGAAGATCATGAGCATCTAATGCTACTTTATTACAAAGCACTTAACTTCTTGAAAACGAATAGAATAGAAGAGGCGTTAGTAGAATGCAGGCGGCTCAATATTCGCCTACAGCAGCTGAGCGATCGCTACAGTGCAACGAATAACTACAAACATGATGCATTTATAAACAATCTGATGGGAATCATTTACGATGCCGGCAAAGACTACAATAACGCGTTCATTGCCTATCGTAATTCACTGGACTCATACAAAAATGAATACGAACCAATGTTCCAATTAAAAGCGCCCCTTCAACTCAAAAAAGATCTTCTACGCACAGCTTGGCTAAGTGGATTAACGCAAGAGTTTGATCAATATAAAAGTGAATTTGAAATTCCGGATTATCAGTTTCAGAAAAGTGAAGGGGGCGAACTGATATTCTTCTGGCATAATGGACTAGCACCCTTCAAAGCAGAATGGTCGATTAACTTTTCAATTGATCAAGGAGCGGGTAACTTCTTGATATTCAACAATCAGGAGCTAGGTCTTTCATTTCGTTTTCCAAAGTCAAATTATTCTCAAGATCAGCTGCAGAGTCTAGCTCGTATGGAGTTCTTTAGGGTTGCTTTTCCGAGGTACATTGATCGACCCGTTTTTTACGATAGGGCCGAAGTGGAAGCGAATGGAGTGAAGTATAGCCTGGAGTTAGCAGAAGACATTAATAAGATTGCATTCAAGGCGTTGGAGGAAAGAATGGGGTTTGAATTTGGAAAAGCGCTTGCGCGAGTGGCTATAAAAAAAGCCGCTGAGTATGCACTTAAAAAGGAGAACGAAAACATGGGTGCGTTGCTCGGTCTATTCAACTCATTTTCTGAAAAAGCAGACACACGAAACTGGCAAACTCTGCCACACTCGGTTTACTATGCAAGAGTTCCATTGCCCGTTGGGGAAACCACAATTAGACTAAATTTGGAGTCCAGGTCATCTCAGCCACGTGAGCATTCGTTCACCTACAAGGTTACAAATGGTCAGGTTCTTTATCATACGTTTACCTCCCTGGAAGTTGCCTATCCAAATTATCAACACTAATCTGGGTTAATTCTTATCTTTCAGGCTCAAAATGTGCTATTCTGAATAAATTGTCAAATATCGTTTTGCTGATTGCCGCGATCGTGCTTTGGCTACATCTTGAGAGTTTCTCCCAAGATCAGGAGAAATCTCCCATTCCGCTGGATCATTTTTATGCAAAACCTAGAATCGGGGCAGACTTTATTGGGCGAATTTTAAAGAACGTCAACTTTGGAATCAGCACCGGCTACGGCAATACCTTTTTTAGCCATCAATTGTCTGGATTTGGAATTTATCAGGCGCCAGGTGCCCCGCCTCAAATTTTTTCCGGTTCAACGGCTACCCGATATGGAAACTGGGTAAATGATGTAATAATTGATAAAACAACGCCTGTAGCTGGTGCATTTATTGAAAATCCAGGCACCTCCAGTTTGGGTTTTAAAGGCAATGGGCTCAATATTCCACTTCAGGTTTTTCTTTACTATGGTATTAAAGGTCGCTATCGAATTGGTGCGGGATACTCTTATGAACTGATGAGTTTAGGAAGTTTTCAGCCCACTGCATTGGCTGGTAGTATTGGAAGTTTCCAACCGGCTAATCCTTCAGGGTTTGTTCGAAAGTACTACGGCTTCTTGGGGTATTCCTTTTATCGGTGGAATGACTACCTATTCACAGGCGATTTGCAGATTGGTGACTTTAAGCCGACACCCAACTTTAATGCTGCTGTGACGGGTGGGATGTATTACAACCTTGGCGTCACAATCGAACGCGATCTATCTGAATATTTTAAGGTTTTTGCCCGACCATCTTTCGAACTAAAAAGCTACGTTCTTCCAATACCAGAGAGTGGACTCGCCATTGACCATTCAATGAACGCATTCTATATCAACATCGGAGTGACGTATCGAATCCCCGAGCTTCCACGTTGTTTTCTGAAAGACTGCCACGTCCAAATCAACCACGCTCATGGCAATAGAGAATATAGAAGTCGCAGGCATCCCGTCTACAAGAAGCAGAACCCTGGCTATGGCGAAAATTATCAGACTCCCCTAAGATACAAGGGAAAGAATAAACGAAAGTTGAATCCTTATTAGCTGGTTTTCAGAAACAAATTCATGTTCTTTCCGTCCTACCTTTAATTCTAAACATCCTAAAATGAAAAATTTATTCGTTGTATTTTTTATCTCGTTATCCCTTTTTTCTTTAGATACAAAAGCTCAAGAAATGAAAGTGGTGACGATTGTTGAATCCATAGTTCCCGGTGGGCTAGGGCGCTCAAGAATAATCGAAGCCAAAGAAGTACTGGATGCTAAAACATTGACGACCACTCGCGTGGATGGAAAAAAAAGCGATCAAGATGATGTAAAAAGATCTGATGCTAAAATTGAAAATTTTGATGAGACAAAGCTGCTTAACTTCTACAGTTTGGTAGGTATCAATTTTCAAAACATTGCTTCCAATGATGCGGCTATCACCTCTAAGATAAACGATTTACTTAAAGATGGCTGGCAGTTGCAGTTTGTGACGAGCGGTGTAGAAAGTGATGCGGGCAAGAGCGATGGAAATGGTATTTTCATCACTCGACTATACTTCAAAAAGTAGGATCGAAAGAACTGCTGCTCGTCAGGGGGAGGCAAAAAATCAGATTGGCGAATCAAAAATAAAAGAGAGTAGAAATACAGCCTAAACGGTCATCATTTTTGCCGCTTTTCACACTCATTTTCGGGGCTTTTTAGTTACATTGCGCACTTATTAAAAACCGAATTTAGACGTGGCCGAAGAAACGAGTGACCTCCCCGCAAGGCAGAATATAATCCCGATCAATATTGAAGACGAAATGCGTGGCGCCTACATCGATTATTCGATGTCCGTCATCGTTTCTAGAGCATTGCCAGACGTGCGTGATGGCTTAAAGCCTGTACATAGAAGAGTGCTCTATGGCATGCTCGAACTGGGCGTTAATTACAATAAGCCCTATAAAAAAGCTGCCCGTATAGTCGGTGATGTAATGGGTAAGTATCATCCACACGGAGATGCTTCCATTTATGATACTATGGTTCGCATGGCGCAAGAGTGGTCAATGCGTTACATGCTGGTAGATGGCCAGGGTAACTTCGGATCTGTAGACGGAGATCCTCCGGCAGCTATGCGTTATACTGAGGCCAGATTGAGAAGAATAGCAGAAGAGCTATTAGCGGACATCAATAAGGAAACGGTTGATTTTCAGCCTACCTATGACGACCAGAATTCAGAGCCGACAGTTTTACCAGCTAAAATCCCCAATCTTTTAATCAACGGATCTTCCGGAATTGCTGTGGGAATGGCCACGAATATGGCGCCCCATAATTTATCGGAAGTGGTAGATGGCATTACTGCTTACATTGATAATCGCGACATCACAATAGCTGAGTTGATGAAGCATATTACTGCTCCTGACTTTCCAACAGGTGGAATTATCTACGGATACCAGGGAATTCAAGAGGCGTATTTAACAGGTCGTGGTAAGATTGTTATTCGTGCCAAGGCAGAAATCGTAACAAACGCCAACGGGAAAGATCAGATTGTGGCCACTGAAATTCCCTATCAGGTAAACAAGGCAAATATGATTGAGCGGACGGCCGCTTTGATCAACGAGAAAAAAATTGAAGGCATCAGTGCTATGCGCGATGAATCCGATCGCGAAGGATTCCGTGTGGTGTATGACTTGAAGAAGGACGCCATCCCAAATGTCGTTTTAAATAATTTATTTAAGTACACCCAGCTACAATCTTCTTTTGGTGTAAATAACGTGGCCTTGGTAAAAGGAAGGCCGCAGACGCTCAACCTCAAAGATTTGATCGTTTCCTTTGTGGAGCACCGCCACGAAGTAGTAGTTCGAAGAACCAAATTTGAGCTTGACGAGGCCGAGAAAAGAGCCCATATTTTAGAAGGTTATCTGATCGCGCTAGATCATCTCGATGAGGTCATTACGCTCATCCGAAGTTCTAAAGATCCGGAAGTTGCCAAGCTTGGATTAATGGAACGCTTTAGCTTATCCGAAATACAATCCAAGGCCATTTTGGAAATGCGTTTACAGCGCCTTACCGGCCTCGAGCGTGATAAGATTCAAAATGAATATGCCGAGGTAAAAGCATTGATCGAAAGGCTAAACGAAATTTTGAATAGCGAACCTATTCGAATGGGAATTATCAAAACAGAGCTGCAAGAAATAAAAGAACGTTATGGCGATGCGCGCAGAACCTTAGTGGTTCATAGTGAAGACGACATCACAATGGAAGACATGATCGCCAACGAAGAGATGGTAATCACTATTTCCAGTCAGGGATATGTAAAGAGAACTTCCTTATCGGAGTACAGAACGCAAGGTCGCGGGGGTATAGGGTCGAAGGCGGTATCCACAAAAGATGATGATTTCACGGAGCACCTTTTTGTAGCACAAGCGCATAATTATCTGTTAATATTTACCGCACTCGGTCAGGTATATTGGAAGAAAGTTTATGAAATACCAGAAGGTACCAAAACTTCTAAAGGCAGAGCAATCCAAAATCTGTTGAATATTCAACCGGGAGATAGCGTTCGAGCCGTCCTAAATGTAAAGAGCATCGAAGACCAGGAATACATCAATAACACCTTCGTCATTCTTTGCACAGAAAAAGGAACCATCAAGAAAACCTCTTTGGAAGCATACTCTCGTCCCAGAGCGAATGGCATCACCGCGATCACCATTCATGATGGCGATCGCTTGTTGAACGCTGCCCTCACCAACGGAAAAAACCATATCATCATTGCCAAGAGCGAAGGCAAGGCGGTCCATTTCAACGAATCGGATGTACGCCCAATGGGTAGAACAGCCGCAGGTGTGCGTGGAGTAACCTTGGAATCTGATCAGGACAAAGTGATTGGAATGGTGTGTATCTCGCGTGAAGATGCCAACTTGCTGGTGGTCTCCGAAAAGGGATATGGCAAGCGGTCTGACATCTTTGATTACCGAATTACTCGTAGAGGAGGTAAGGGGGTTAAGACCATTAATGTAACGGAAAAAACTGGCAAGCTTGTTGCAATCAAGGAGGTCGTAGATAATGATGACCTTATGATTATCAACAAATCAGGTATAAGTATACGCATCAAAGTGGAGGAACTTCGCGTGATGGG
>JAJTGQ010000076.1 GCA_021299455.1 Flammeovirgaceae bacterium
AGGTGTGGCGCAAGCTGTGCGGGTTCAAGTCCCGCCTTCGGTACTTACATAAAAATTGCTTAGAGGCGCCCGCCTGCCGGTAGGCAGGTGTGGCGCAAGCTGTGCGGGTTCAAGTCCCGCCTTCGGTACTGACACAAAAATTGCTTAGAGGCGCCTGCCTGCCGGTAGGCAGGTGTGGCGCAAGCTGTGCGGGTTCAAGTTCCGCCTTCGGTACTTTCCTTCTTTGGGCATGCCTGTCTTGGGCAATGAAAAATGTAACGGGTTCTGATTACCCTGCTCCGGCTAATTTTCAATTTCCAAGTTAGCAGCTATTCCGCTTTACCCCTTATCAAAGCTTCTCCGCCCATTTGGGTTACTCTTATTTGGCATACAGGATTATAAATTTATATTTACCTTCCATTAATCAAAACCATACAATCAATGAGGCTTTTGTCTAAGCTTTGCTCACTCACTTTTTTTGTTTGTTTAACATTCAAAGCATTTTCGCAAGTGGCCATCGGCACAGGCGCGAATGCTCCCAACCCTGATACAAACGCAGTGTTACTTTTGGAAGGTAACGGCAGCCAGGGGATCATTATTCCTAAAGTCTCAAGCCTAGGCACCTTTGGCAAACCGGGGATGATTGTATACAATACCTCAACTGGTACCGTTCACTACTTCAACACGGCATGGGTACAAGTAGGCTCAGGTGGAGCAGGCACTCAGGGTATTCAAATCTCTGGTAACAAAGTTCTGATCGGAACGGGCGCTGGCTTTTCAACGGAGTTCTCCATTGCTAATACCGCCCCAGGTGCCAATGGCCAAATCCTGATGTGGGATTCTTCTCTCAACTCTGGTGCAGGTGGATGGACTTCTTCGGCAGCCAATGCACCTTCAGCCGTAGGTCAAGTGCTTAAATGGAATGGAAGTAGATGGGAACCCGGTACTGATAATACCGGCTCGACTACTACGCTTAGCGGAGATGTATCCGGCCCAAGCAATAACTCCACGATTTCTCTAACAGCGGGAAATAGCATTGCGGCAGCTTTAAACAACGCTGCTACAACATCTAAAATTCTTCCTGCCCAAATCAGTGCTGGCACTGCCGGCCAAGTTCTTACCACCACAGGGGGTGTAGCTGTCTGGTCTGCCCCCACTGGGGGCTCATTACCTTCACTCTCTGCCAACCAGCTTTTATCAAACAACGGAATCAACACGGCCATTAACGTGGCAGGTGACATTGGCCTTTCCGTTTCCGGAACGACTGGAACATTTACGGTTGCCAACAACGCCATCACCACTGCAAAAATTAACAATGGCGCAGTTACCGTTGCCAAAATAGGAACAGCAGGATTGCCTGACGCCAACCGCGTATTGACAACCGATGCCAGTGGTGTGCCGCAATGGACGGTAGCTGCCGGAGGTGGCGATATGTTTAAGAGCACTTACGACCCCACCAACATCAACGGCAGCGCCTTCAATCTTTCCAACCACACCGGGCAAGTCGGGGCAACGCAGATAGCTGATGCCAGCATCACAGGCGGCACCGCAGGTGCAGGTGTAAAAATTGCCGCCAACACCATCACCGATGCCAACATTTCTAGCAGTGCCGCCATTATCGGAACGAAAATTAATCCTGCCTTTGGCGCACAAAATATTACTACTACGACTGGTTCAGCTTCCATTGGGGGTGGCCTCAACGTGGGGCTGGCCAACCAGTTTTCCATCAACAACGCGGGAAATATTACCAAAATCAATGGCGCAACTACCTCGTTCCCTGCAACCAACGCAGTGGGTGTGCTCACCAACGATGGTGCAGGATCGCTTACCTGGGCACCCGCAGGCGGAGGTACCGTAACAACTGTTTCAGTTGTTGGCGCCAATGGCTTTAACGGATCAGTAGCCAATGCAACTTCAACACCTGCGATTACCATTGGTACTTCGTTGACGGGCATATTGAAAGGAACCGGTACTGGTATTAGCTCAGCAGCGGCAGGCACGGATTACCAGGCTCCCATCACGCTCACCACCACGGGCACGAGTGGGGCGGCAACGTTGGTGGGCAATACGTTAAATGTTCCAAACTATTCAAGCACAGCCTATTTGGCAGGAACAGGCTTGACGTTAACAACTAATACCTTCTCGGTAAACACCTCTCAAAATATTTCAACGCTTTCAAACCTCACCACTAATGGCCTGATCAAAACAAGTGGCGGCACCGGGGCGTTGAGCATTGCTACAGCGGGGACGGATTACTTGACACCTACCGGAAATGGCTCAGGCTTAACCAGTTTAAATGCATCCAACATTTCATCCGGCACGTTGCCTGTGGCACAAGTTCCTAACTTAGATGCCTCCAAAATTACAACGGGCACGTTTGGAAGCGCTCAAATTACTGATGGCACGATTGCCGATGCTGATGTGAACGCCAGTGCCGCTATTGCCGGAAGCAAAATCAATCCCAACTTTGGCACGCAAAATATTGTCACTACAGGAACACTTACAAGTGGAACTGCCGGAGCATTTGGCATTGACGCCACCGGGAACATCACCAAGATCAGAAACGTAACTACTTCGTTCCCCGCTGCCAATGCGGCTGGTGTGCTCACCAACGATGGCACAGGTACTTTAACATGGGCAGCCGGGAGTGGCTGGGGATTGACAGGCACGGCAGGCACGGTAGATGGCACTAATTTTATCGGCACCAGCGATAATATTCCTTTCACCATACGGGTAAACAACCAACAGGCAATGCGCATTTCTTTTACAAATGCCACCTCGGCCCCCAACATCCTTGCTGGTTACTCCGGGAATACCATCACGAATGGTGTAGTTGGTTCTGCAATATTGAGCGGTGGTTTTGACGCCCAGATCAATCAAGTCACGGATAACTATAGTGTCGTTGGTGGTGGCTCTTTAAACCGGGCTGGTGATAATGATGCAGATCCAGGCAATGCAAGTGCGGCTACTGTTTCAGGTGGAAACTTAAATAAGGCAAGCTCCAGTTTTGCGACAGTCGGAGGAGGGTACAACAATGAAGCAAGTGGTAATAGCGCTGTTGTAGCTGGCGGCAGAAATGCAACTGCATCTGGAGAAGCTGCGGGTGTACTATCTGGCGAGGTAAACGTGGCATCTGGTTTTCGGTCCGCTGTTGTGGGTGGTAATGCTAATACGGCATCGGGTGACAATTCTTTTGTGGGTGGAGGCGAATTCAACGGTGGTCCAGGAGCCTTCAGTGCGGTTTCAGGTGGCCGTAACAACACCGCGTCTGGTCAAATGACTTCCATACCAGGGGGTCAAGGTCTTTTCGCCCGCGCTTTTGGCGAAACTGCTGTGGGTATATTCAACATAGATTACACACCTGCCAGCACTACCGGGTTCGATGCCAATGACCGCCTGTTCGTCATCGGCAATGGCACCAGCCTTGCTAGCAGAAGCAACGCCCTTACCGTCTTGAAAAACGGCAATCTTGGTATTGGAAACATTGCACCCTCCGAAAAACTAGACATAACAGGCAACGTAAAATTCTCGGGTGCTTTGATGCCCAACAATTTACCAGGAACAGCTGGCCAAGTGCTTACTTCTGCCGGACCGGGTTTACCGCCTACATGGTCACCGGGCGGCAGCGGTTGGGCACTAGGAGGCAATACTGGCACTGTAGATGGCGCAATTGGAACAGCAACAAACTACATAGGCACAAGAGATAATGTGCCGTTGAACCTGGTTGTAAATAATCAAAGGGCTGGAAGAATTGAGGCGGCAGCAGGAGCGGCCAACTCATTTTACGGCTATCAAAGTGGAAATGTCAACACCGGAACTTTCAACGCTGCTTTTGGTTACTGGGCAATGACCGTGAATACCACTGGTCAAGGAAATGCCGCAGTCGGTTATCGGGCACTGGCGAATAATACTACAGGAGGCTCAAATACAGCAATGGGATTTAGCGCTTTGTCAACCAACACTACGGGCGGTTCGAACACAGCAGTCGGTTCAGAGGCACTCAGAAGCATTGCCATTGGGTTCGACAATACTGCTGTCGGTCAACAAGCCTTGCGGAATGCAACGGGGAATGCCAACGTGGGTATAGGAACCCAGGCAGCTGTGACGTTAACAACGGGAAATGACAACGCAGCTCTGGGATCTGGAGCCATGTTTAGTACCACAACCGGTTCTACCAACACTGCCGTTGGCAATGCTTCACTTTCCAACAATATAACAGGATCGGGAAACACTGCATTAGGTTATAATGCTGAGGTCGCCACGGGCGCATTGACAAATGCAACGGCCATTGGTGCAAATGCGTCTGTCACCACCAGCAACACCATTCAGTTAGGCGATGTAAACGTAACCACAGTAAATGTCGGTACGGGCACCACTGCCAAATTGGTGGCCGGCCAATTGCAAATAACGGGCGGCACTTTGGGCGCAGGCCGCGTGTTAACTTCTGATGCCCTTGGCAATGCAACATGGCAACCCGCAACAGGAGGCGGCTGGAGTTTATCAGGCAATGCTTTAGTGGGCGGAGAAAAACTGGGCTCTAGCAGTGCCTTTCCGTTAACTTTTATGACGAACAATACCGATAGGATGACTATTTCTTCTACAGGAGTGGTCGGCATCAACAATACTAATCCGGTAGCCGGTACGTTCGCACCTGCTGTTAAGTTAGATGTTAGAGGATCCATTCGAGCAGCCACTGATGGCGTATTTGCCGAAGAAGGTGGGCAATTAGTTTTGGGCGAACCATCATTGGCACCAGGCGGTGGAATAGGGAACTGGAACGTGGATGCTTATTTCTCCACGGGTTTTAACAAATTCAGAATTTTCAATGACCGTACTGGAAACAATGCTTTTCACGTTACTGACAACGGAACTCCTCTTGTTGGAATAGGAAATTTTGGATTTAACGAATCAGCTTTAGCAACACTGGATGTAAAAGGAAACATTAAGATAACCGATGGCACCCAAGGCGTAGGCAAGGTATTAACTTCTGATGATAGTGGTTTTGCTACGTGGCAGCCCGGTGGTGGAGGCGGTTGGGGACTGACTGGAAATGCGGGAACAGTAGATGGAACCAATTTCATTGGTACAACTGATAATATTCCTTTCACTATACGGGTAAACAACCAACGGGCAGGGCGCATTGAAAGTGCCACTCCTTTTGCAACCTTCTATGGTTACCAAGCTGGGTTGAATAACGGGGCGGCTCAAAACAATACGGCTGTAGGCTATCAAGCTTTATCATCCACTACAAGCGCAGGTAATACTGCATTTGGTTATCAAGCAATGCAGAATAGCAATGGTGGGCAAAATGTGGCAATGGGTGACAGGGCATTGCAAACCAATACCAACGGCAGCCTAAACACAGCGATTGGTTGGGGAGCGTTATCAAATCCAACTTCCACGGCAAATAACACCGCTATTGGCGGGGGTGCAATGCAACAAGCCACAGGAGGTCAAAATGTGGCTGTGGGTACTTTTTCTGCTGCATTCAATAGCACAGGTGCGACCAACGTCTTTGTGGGGTATCAGGCCGGCTACCCCAATGCATCTGTAAGCCAAGCGAATACAACAGGTTCTAACAATACATTTATTGGCGCTAACACGGGGCTGTCGAACTCAACACAGCGAACCAATTCAACTGCAATTGGTGCGAACGCAACTGTAAATGCTGATAATTCTTTGATACTGGGTAGCATCAATGGTGTGAACGGAGCAACTGCCACGGTAAATGTGGGCATAGGAACTTCCGCTCCAACTAACCGACTTCATATCAACGAACCATCTACCGCGGGTAACTTTCTAAGAATAACGAACAACCCGTCTCCAAATGGTCTAAGTATTGGGTTGAGTGGCGCTGGTTCGCAAGAAGCATTTATTGCTAACAACGAAAATGCAGCCATGTATTTTCAAACCAATGCTGCTAATCGAATGACCATTACTGCAGCCGGAAATGTGGGTATCGGAACCATATCCCCGAATGCTACACTTCAACTTGGAAACGTTTTGGGTAACCGTAGATTGGTGCTTTGGGAATCTGCAAACAACGATCATGAGTTTTACGGTTTTGGCATAAGTGGCGGAGAGTTCCGTTACCAAATTCCCAATAACGCGGGAGCTCAGCATCGATTTTTTGCTGCTACTAGTGCCACCACAAGTTTGCTCCAGATGTCCATTGGTGCCAATGGTAACGTAGCCATCGCTGGTAGTTTATCAAAAGGATCGGGTACTTTTAAGATTGATCATCCACAAGACCCCGAAAACAAATACCTGTACCATAGCTTTGTTGAGAGTCCTGACATGATGAATGTGTATAACGGCAACATTACGACAAATGTTGATGGTAGCGCAACCGTAGAGCTACCTGCTTATTTTGAATCATTGAACAAAGATTTTAGGTATCAGCTAACAGTGATCGGTGCTTTTGCGCAAGCCATCATTGCCACTGAAGTAAAAGACAACAAATTTGTAATTAAAACAGATAAGCCAAATGTAAAAGTAAGCTGGCAAGTAACAGGTATCCGCAAAGATCCATACGCAGAGCAGAACAGAGTAGTGCCTGAGGTAGAAAAACCAGCCAACGAAAAAGGCAAGTTCTTACATCCAGAGGCGTATGGACTTCCTTTGGATAGAAGTGTGAACCATGTTTCAGACAAAAAAGAGAACAACTAGAATTAGGGCCGAAACCATTCACTAGTTGTTTACCAAAAGGGCGCGTAAAACGCGCCCTTTTTATTTTTAGCGTATAGTCGGTGTTGTCACCGACCACTTTTTTTTCCGCAGAGTATCGGCACCGGCTCACAAATGCTCTTCATAGTGTGTGATAAAGCCCCAATCGTCTTGACTCAGTTCGTAAAACCTGGCAGATGAAAAGTTTTTTTGGTCGCCTAACCCTCATTGCAAAGTACAACTTCATCGCGAATGAAAACGTCATTGCGAACGCCAGCGATGGAATGAGAAATATTGTGCCGTCAGGTCTTACGACCTGACGGTTTTTTTTGGTCGCCTAACTCCAGTTGGCGCGCGTTTCCGAACGCGTGCCCTCTCCTGTTCATTTACTAAAGATTACCCGTCTTACTTGGACAATGCAGGCGTCAGACGGCTATAAGCTTTCGCAAAAAGCCGTCAGACGCCATACCAAAAGCCGCCAGGCCAAAAAAGATCGGGCGGTTTTTTTTATTACCATCATTGCAAACCAAATTCTGAGCGTATAGCCCCCACCAACTTTTTAGCAGCATCACAACCAAGAGAACCCGCGCACTTCATAGACAAAGATGAACAAGCGAAAAATCCCCCATCACGAAGCACGCCCCAGACAGAAGGCACAGGATACCGAGTACCGGCTTCGCAAGAGGGGATCCTTCGCCCGTTTTGGTAACACTCATAAGTGCGTGCGCCAAACGAAGGCAACGCAACTTGAGCCTGTTGCACCATTAATCCGCTCAGGATTGAAAACCAAATTCTGAGCGTATAGCTCCACCAATTCATTAGCAGTAGCAAAATAAAAAGAACCTGACAGCCTCATAGACAAACATGAACAAGCGAAGAATCCCCCATCACGAAGCACGACCCAGACAGAAGGCACAGGATACCGAGTACCGGCTTCGCAAGAGGGGATCCTTCGCTGGCTTGGTTGAGCTACTGATCGTGTGTTTTCAAGAAGTTCAATGCACATCCAAAGGTTGTGCCTCCTACTGCTCAGGACGCTCAGGATTTGGCCTATTTTTGTACATCGAGCATGAACGAATACTCGATCCAAATGACTACCCCTCCTCCAATAGCCTTCGTTTACATCCTTACCAATCAATACCATACGGTGTTGTACGTTGGCATGACTACTAATTTACCAACTCGACTTTAGGAGCACAAAAGAAAAATCAACCCAAAGAGCTTTACGGCTCGCTACAACGTTGAGAAACCCGTTTATTTCGAAGGGTTTCAAAGCGTAGAAGAAGCGCTTGAAAGGGAACGTTACATCAAAGGCAAAACACGGAAGTGGAAGGAGGAGCTTATCAAGTTGCGCAATGTGGATTGGATAGACTTAACCAATGAAATTTTTGCGATGAGAAAATAGTACCTACTTTTTGCAACGAACAAGAATAGCTAATGCAACCACCATATATCGTGCCGTCAGGTCTTCCGACCTGACGGTTTTTTTTGTCATTTGACAATCCGTCATTGCGAGTGTCTGAGACGGAATATGAAATGGAACGAAGCATATCGCCATTGCGAACACCTGCGCAGGAAAGTGAGATGGCGTGAAGCGCGGCTGTTCAGCTAGGCATGAGATCCATCAGGTCTTTCTATTTGTTTACAAAAACAAACTTTTTTTAGCTGAGATTACTATGTAGATTTGTTAACAAAGCTAATGCATGATACGGTTTGAGTGGGATGTTGCAAAGGCAAGAACAAATTTAGCAAAGCACAATGTCTCTTTCGAAGAGTCATGTATGGTATTTGCTGATGTAAATTCATTAACAATCGATGACCCGCAGCATTCTCAATCTGAAAAGAGAAGCATAACGCTTGGATTGGCAAGTACCAGCAGATTATTGGTAGTTGTTCATACTGAAAGGAATGGGAAAATCAGAATAATAAGTGCGAGAAGAGCGTCAAAAAAAGAGAAAGAGCAATATGAAAAAAAATAGTAATCATAAATTAAAAGCCGAATACGACTTTAGTAAAGGAGTGCGTGGAAAATACGCTAAGAAGTTTCAAACCCACACCAATGTGATTGTTCTGGAGCCGGATGTATTGAAGAATTTTCCGGATTCTGAAACTGTTAACGAAACGTTGCGCACCCTAATTAAGCTAGCTAATCGAAAGAAAGTAGCCGCCTGATATACAAAAAGCTATTCAAAGCAACCACTCATCTTCCTTGTTCTGCAAAATGGCCGAAAAATCAGCGCGTGGAGGAACATCTAAAAAAGGATACGTAACTTTTGAAAGATAAAGCCCTTGCGGATGTGCGGGCTCAAAAATCGCTGGCGTTTCTTTAGTGATCAGGTAACTTTCAAATTCATCTACACTCAACTTGCCCTGCCCAATCACGAGTAACTTGCCCACAATGATGCGAATCATCTTCCCCAAAAAACGATCGGCTGAAATCTGAAAACGAAACCGATCTCCCGAGGCATCGGCAACAAAGGAAGCCGCGGTCACTTTGCATACCGTAGTGCGATAGTCATTAGGCCGCTTGCAAAACGCCCGGTAGTCATCGTAGCGAGTCAACAACGTCACCGCTTGTTTCATCTTACCTACATTCAAATTTTTTTCCAGGTAGAGCGAGCTGAGCTGACTTAAAAACGGGTCTTTATAAGTGTGAATAAAATAATCGTACCTCCGCAGTGTAGCATCAAACCGCGCATGTTGATTTTCCTCCACCGGAATGATTTCAAACACGGCAATATCAGGCGGCAATAGCTTATTGATACGAAACACTAAATCATAGTCCCAACGCGTACTTATATCCGCGTGAAAAAAAAACTGGCTCGCGTGTACTTGTGCATCCGTGCGGCCGCAGCCCATCACGGTGATTGGCTCTTTGAATATTTGGCTCAGCGTGGTTTCAAAAACCTGCTGCACATTCTGTTCATCAGGCTGCCGTTGCCAGCCCCTGTAGAGAAACCCATTGAAACCGATATGAAAAAAATACCTCACTTGGTCATCTTACCAACTCCTTTAACGCAATCTCAAAAGAAGCCTGCGCTATTTTTGTCTTGGCAGCGTTCACCTTCTTCGTTTTTTCTAGTGCTTGCTTGATCACTTTCGAGATATCGCCAAAAACAGCAGCGTCATCCATCGCCACTTCGCTCTCCATGAAATAAGCAAACACGCGCGCCATTCCACAGTTGGCAATAAAATCCGGAAGGATTGAAAATTTCTCATCAGCATACAACCCAGTAGGACCGAAGAAAATTTCCGGATCGGCAAATGGCACATTAGCACCACACGAAAAAACCTCTACTCCCGAGGCTATCATCCGATCGACTTGCTCCTTCGTGACCAGCCGCGAAGCCGCTGCCGGAATAAAAACCTCAAACTCTAAATCCCAGATCATTTTATTCACCGTTTCAAAGCTGAGCAACTGATCGGTGACCAGTTGGTTTCCTTTTCGGTCTACCACTAACTGACAAATCTCTTCGTGGGTAAATCCTTTTTGATTGATCAGTCCACCTTCACGCGTCAGGATGCCCACAATTTTTGCGCCCTGCTGAGACAAATAAAATCCGGCTGCCGCACCTACGTTGCCCCACCCCTGCACCACTACACGCTTGCCCTCCGCAACATTTGTGGAGGAGGCTTTGCCCTTTCTATTTTCGCCCCAGAGTTCATAATAATGCTTTACCGCTTCAGCAACACCATAGCCCGTGCACATATCAGCCACGGTATACTTTTTTGCCAGCGAAGGCGTATACTTTTCATCTTCTATTACCTTCACCACACCTTGTCTTAACTGACCAATGCGATTTACTTTCTGCGGCTCAGTTGGTTTATAATGCCCTGTAAAGACGCCTTCTTGCGGATGCCAGATGCCTACATCTTCTGTGTGGGGTATTACTTCATGAATCTCGTCCACATTCATATCGCCACCTGTGCCATAATAGTATTTTAGCAAAGGCATCACAGCCGTGTACCACCGATGCAACACTCCCGCTTTGCGCGGATCGTTGGGGTTGAAGTTGATTCCCGATTTCGCACCTCCAATGGGTGGACCGCTTACCGTGAACTTTACTTCCATCGTTTTAGCCAGCGATTCTACTTCACGCTTGTCAAGACCCATGCGCATCCTCGTGCCTCCTCCGGCCGCGCCACCGCGCAACGAATTGATGACTACCCAGCCTTCGGCTTCTGTCTCAGAATCTTTCCATTCAAATACAATCTCGGGGCGTTTGTTTTCAAACTTTTGCAGCAGCTCTTTCATCGTAGGGTAACTAGTTGGAGCGCAAATATAAGGTATACCACGGCACGTGGCATAAACGTGCGTCATGCCATTTTGTGCGGGGATCCATGGCGATTGGCTAGCTTTGTAAAAACGAAAAGCATCTTGAATTTAGTTATCGATTTTGGCAATACGCTGATCAAAACGGCCTGCTTTGAGCAAGAAAGCTTGTTGAAAAAAAACATTTTTAACAATGCAGAAGAGCTCCAGACGGCATTTGCCAATACAGTATTTGAAAATATTTTAGTCAGCACGGTAAATAAAACGGCAGAAGAAGCAGTGAAAAGACTCCAAGTGTCCGGCAAGAAGTGGGTTCTGCATCATCAGCTCCCCTTGCCTATCCAAATTTTATACGCCACCCCTGAGACACTAGGTGTTGATCGCATAGCGGCAGCGTGTGGAGCGCTCTCCATTTTTCCGGGCAAGAATTGTCTGGTCATTGATGCCGGCACCTGTATCAACTATGAGTACATTGATGAGAAGGCCAACTATCACGGTGGAGCCATTTCACCCGGCAAAGAAATGCGATTTAAAGCCATGCATACGTTTACCGCGCGTCTGCCGTTAGTGACATGGAATAACACAGTGGAATTAATAGGAAATAGTACCGAAAGCTGCCTGCAAAGTGGTGTCTTAAACGGCATCATCGGTGAAATTAATGGTATGATTGAACAGTACGCCAACAAATTTCCGGAATTGAAGGTCATTCTTTGTGGGGGTGACGCTCCATTTTTTGAAAACCAACTGAAACGCACCATATTTGCATCCCCCGATTTGGTTTTGATGGGCTTGAACAGGATTTTACGCTACAATGCTTGATAAAAAAGGAATTTTCCTTGTCGTTTTACTGGTAAGTCTCTTCCAATTAGCCAATGGCCAGGTTGCAAATAGCCCTTTTTCGTCCTTTGGAATAGGGGATTTGTACGGCAACTCTTTGGCTCAAAATCAAGGCATGGGCGGAATTGGCATTAGTAACCCAAGCTCGTGGTATGTCAATAATCAAAATCCGGCTCTGTTGATCAATAATTATGTCACTACTTTTCACGGAGGCATGATGATCGAAAACAGAACCATCAAAGACGGTACTTCTTCGCTACAAAACACCAATGGCAACCTCAACTATTTGGTTATGGCGTTCCCCATCAAACCAGGGCGCTGGACAACCTCAATAGGGCTAACCCCATACTCGGGCGTGAATTACAAGTTAACTGTGATCAGGCCGGTAGAAGGAAGTCTAACAAGTACTGATACAAGAACGGAAAGTGGCACTGGTGGAATTAACCAGCTTTCCTGGGCAAATGGAATAAAAATCAACAAATATGCAGCCGTGGGTGTGCGTGCCAACTACCTGTTTAGCTCCATCATTACTCAACAGCAAGCAAGGCTGCCACAAACGCTCTACACGCCATTCTTAGAAGAGCGAAATTTTGTTAGCGATTTTAGCTTCTCGACTGGTCTATATTTGCATAAAGATTCCATTTCGAAAAAAAATTACCAACTCAACTTTGGCGTGATTTACGATCTGCAAACCACCGTGGGAACGCGTAGAACAGTTAGATTTGACAACCGTTCTGCTATCAATGGAAGTATAATTGACTCTGTTACTCTAGTGAATAATGAACCCAGCTCAATTGTATTGCCACAAACATTCGGAATTGGAGTTTCTTTTGGACGCCCCACCCGCTGGATGGTGGGTGCGGATGTCTCCTATCTTGATTATCAACAATTCAAAGGATTTCCTGGGCAAGAGATCGATACACGAACAGGAGTAAAATCGGCCTTTGGCCTTGAAATAATGCCAGACCAAACAGGTGTTAGCAGCTACTTGAGGCGAATGACCTATCGGGCAGGATTAAGCTACGATCAGTATCCTTATTTGGTGGCCGGTAACCAAGTAAACGATTTTGGTGTTAATTTTGGCGTTTCGTTGCCAGTAGCTCGAATTTCAACTATTGATTTTTCGGTCAAAATTGGCAGCAGAGGCAGTATTGTAAAGAACACAATCGAAGAGAACTATTTTAAAATCTATCTTGGCATGACTTTTAATGATAATTGGTTCATTAAGAGAAAATTTGATTAACTCTAAAAACGATGACGAACATGAATTGGAATTTCAAAAAAGCAGGTTTTGCGTTGACTCTGTTGGCAATCACCTCCCTGACAGCTTGGTCACAGTGCAAGGAATTAAAATGGCCTGAAAACAAACAAAAAGCAGAAGAGTGTGTCGCTATTTTTGGTGACGCGGTGAAGCAACAAAATTTTCGTGCTGCCACTTCTTCCATTCAATGGATGTTAACCAATGCCCCAAACTGGAATACTAAATTGTATGTGGACGCTGCAACAGCTTATGATGGCCTAGCGAGTAAAGAAGCAGATGCCGCCAAAAAGAAAGTTTTGATAGACTCCCTGATGTTGATTTACGACATGCGTATCCAGAATTGCGGTGACGAAGTGAACGTATTGAATCGCAAAGCCGCGTCAAGCGCGAAATACAATATCAATAACAAAGAAAAGTCAGCTGAGTTGTTGACCATGTTTGACCGCGTGTATGAAATCAGCGGCAATAATGTTAATGACAATAATCTGGAGGCCTATATGTCTGTGATCTTCGCCAACTTTATCACACAAAAGCCTTTGCCTCCTGCTCAAAAAACACTTACTGAAGACCTGATTCTTTCGCGCTATGATAAATTGATTGGAGTGATCGAAGCTAAAATCAAAAAGGCTGAATCAGAGAACAAAGTGGGAGATGTGGAGAAATACAAAAAAATAAAGATCAACGTTGACGATAAACTATCGAAAATGGTGACCATCAACTGCGCCTTCGTAAAGAAAAACTACGAGCCTCGCTTTAAACAAAATCCAAGTGATATAGGGATGGCAAAAAAGATTTTCCAGTACATGTTAAATGACAAGTGCACGGACGATCCTCTTTGGCTTGAAGCTACTGAAGTGGTACATAAAGCCACTCCTGATTTCGCGCTTGCTAAAGTATTGGGTTCAAAATACCTGCAGTTAAAAAACTTTGACAAAGCACTACCTTTGTTGAACGAAGCGTTAACACTAGCTGCTACCCCGGCAGACAAAGCCGAGATCAATATTTTGCTAGGCGACAACGCAAACATCAACAAGGACAAATCTGCTGCTCGCGACTATTACAGAAAGGCCATTGCTGCCGACCCTGCTAACAAAGATGGGTATGAAAAAATAGGAGACTTGTATTACTTCTCTTTTCAAGAGTGTTCGAAAAAATCAAGCTTGGCTGAGGATCGGTTAGTATACATTGCTGCCTTTGACATGTACCTTAAAGCGGGCAATCAGCAAAAGATGAATTCTACTCGTGCACAGTTCCCTTCTGTTACCGAGCTTTTTGAATTGAACTGGAAAGAAGGTGAGAGCAAAAAAATAACCTGCTGGGTGGGCGAAACAGTTACGCTTCGCACCCGCGGAAAAGAATAAAAGACGGCACAAAAAATGTATGAAGGCTGACTGTAAAGTCAGCCTTCTTCTTTTTACTTCAACATGACAGCCTTTCGCAACATTGTTTTTCCATCTTGTTTTGGTTCATACACCAAGTGGTTTGCCATTTGTTTGCTTTCGATTAGTCTGTTTAGTGGTTGCCAAACCAAGGAAACGGTAAAACCTGTCATTTATGAAGGTCCCCTTCGCGAGGCCGAAAACATTCTGATGAACTACACCGAGAATGATCGGATGAAGGCGATCTTAAAAGCAAAAAAGATATTCGACTACCAAAATGGTGACCAGGAATTTCCAGAGGGGATCTACCTGGAATTCTTTGACAAAACGGGTAAACTTACCTCCACCCTTCGCGCCAATACCGCTTTCTATTTTAAAGGTGAAAACCGGTGGCGCGGAAGAGGGAATGTAATTGTAAAAAATATTGAAAAAGGCCAACAGCTAAATACGGAAGAGTTGTTTTGGAAGCCAGACACAAAGAAAATTTTTACCGAAAAATTTGTGACCATTACCGATGAGCACGATGTGCTTTACGGCACTGGACTGGATGCTTTTGAAGATATGTCCACCTACACGATCAAGAATCCAACCGGCACTATCGAAGTGAAAGACAATTAGTGAATTGTCGATGGTCAATTGTCGATTGACGTTAGCTCCTCGCTTAACGAATCCTTTTATCTGACAAGTCCAAGCATAAACAAGTGCTTTTGACTTACCCAAACTATAAAAGTGGATCGAAAACATAATTGACCATGGACAATCGACTATGAACTATCGACTATGGACTATTTTGTATCTTTGCCAGGCATGAAATTAATTGATATCGCGCTCCTTTCTCTGGCGGCCGGGTTTGTAATTATTGGCATTTATGAAGTAATGACACTTGGTTTGGGTCAAGCTTATTGGGCAATCATGCTCGCCTTTGGTTTCTTTTTCATCTACACCTATCGCAAAAAGAAGTAGCGGATGGACAATTCCTACATACTCATTGCCCTCACTTTAGCCTTTTCATTTTTCTTTTCCGGAATAGAAATCGCCTTTCTTTCTGCTAATAAATTACAAATTGAACTGCAGGGAAAACAGGGCGTATTGTGGGGCAGGATTATGTCCTACTTCCTAAAGAGGCAATCTTGGTTTATCGGTACTACGTTGATTGGCAACACACTGGCGTTGGTCTTATTTGGCATTTACATGGCACAACTGATCGAGCCATGGTTGGCTTCTAACTTACCGCAAAGCATCAATGACGAGGTTTTCATTTTGATCTTTCAAACGCTTATCTCCACACTGTTAATTTTGTTTACCGCAGAGTTTTTGCCAAAAAGTCTGTTCTTAATTAATCCTAATCTGATGTTGGCCACATTAGCCGTTCCCTTTCGGATTGTTTACGTTATTCTCGCACCACTCACTTTTTCCATCGTCTACCTCTCTAAAATTGTAATTATCCATGTGCTGCGCATTGAATACTCAGAAGAAAAACCAGTATTCGCTCTCACCGACTTGAATAACTATTTGAAAAGTATGTTGAAGGTTCGGCATGACGATGAAGACGTGGGGCTCGATAAAAAGATTTTTCACAATGCACTAGAGTTTAAAACGGTGCGTATCCGCGATTGCATGATCCCTCGTACTGAAGTAACTGCAATCGATGTGGAAGAAGGCATCGATAAACTCAGAGATGCGTTTATTCAGAGTGGTCATTCAAAAATTTTGATTTACAAAGAGTCGATTGATAACGTCATCGGTTATTGCCATTCTTCGGCCTTATTCAAAAAACCACAGCGCATTGAAGACATACTCACACCGATCAACATCGTGCAAGAGACAATGATGGCTAATAACCTCATGGTTCAACTGATCAAGGAACAGAAAAGCATGGCGCTCGTAGTCGATGAGTTTGGCGGCACCTCCGGCATTGTAAGTATGGAAGACGTCATTGAAGAAATTTTTGGTGAGATCGAGGACGAGCATGACGATGACGACCTTGTGGAGGAAAAAATTGACGATACTACCTACCTGCTTAGCGCACGCCTGGAAGTAGACTATCTAAATGATCATTACAAGTGGCAACTGCCAAAAGGCGACTATGAAACATTAGCAGGTTTAATTCTTTCCTACACAGAAGATTTTCCAGCCGAGGGAGAGACGGTGGCTATTCCGCCCTACTCGTTTACTATCCAAAAAACAGAAAACAAGCTGATCAACACAGTCAAGCTAACAGTTGATTTGGAAAGCGTGGAGGGATAATAACCTTTGTCATTCCTTAGATTGAAAATCTACCTACCTTCCACATCAAGTGGTAAAGTGTGCCGAAACCTTGCCAATTCGTTGTAACACACTGAAAATCAGTAGCATTATTTCGAGGCTTACCTTTGCCGAATAGAGATAACAGGCTAAATTTGCCGTTCTTTAAAATGGGCTGGTCGGCCTTAACGACCTTACACTTTAATTCACATTTACTATGGCATTGATTGGAACGTTAAGAGAAAAGATGACCAAATGGGTAGTTGGCTTTGTAGCCATCGCTATTCTTTCTTTTATTTTAAATGATTTGTTTGGGAACGGCCCACGCTCCGTTTTTGGTGGCAGCGATGAAGAAGTAGCAGAAATTGCCGGTACATCTATTTCCAGAGAGCAATACCAAGCGTTTATACAGGAGCGCGAAAACAATTACATCATGAGCTTCGGCCGCCAGCCAGGCGAAAAGGAGAGGCCTACCTTGCAAAATCAGGCGTGGGAGTTGATGATTGTAGAGCATGCCATTAAGCCCCAGTTTGAAAAAGCTGGTGTAAAAGTTACTGCCGATGAAGTGTGGGACATGGTTCAAGGAAAAAATGTTGATGAGAACGTAAAGCAATCTTTTACAGATTCTGCCGGAAATTTCGACCGTAAGAAAGTAGTGCAATACATCAACAATTTCAATTCGCCTGCGCCTGTTGGCAACCAGCAAATGCTGGCACAATGGCAGGAGGGAAAATACCGCTGGACATTGTTTCAAAAAGAATTAGGATTAGGACGCGAGCGCATCAAGTATGAGAACTTGCTCATCAAAACAAACTACGTCACTGAGGCAGAAGCCGAAAGAGATTATCATTTGCAAAATGACGTAGCCGAAGTGAAGTACCTATATGTTCCATTTTATGCGATCAGCGATTCTCTTGTAAAGCCAACTGATAGCCAACTTCGCGACTACTACAATGAAAACAAAGAAAAATACAAGGCCAAGGAAGCACGAAACCTAAGTTATGTCGCTTTTCCCGTAGTTCCATCGGCAGCAGACTCTTCGCAGCTAAAAGATGAAGCTGTAAAAATTGCTTCCGACTTTAAAACAGTCACAGAAGATTCTGTCTTTGCTGTTTCAAATACAGAAGGCAGCAATGCGTACACAAAATATACTATTGCCACTCTTCCAACAACGCTAAGTGCAGACAAATCAGCGCTGCAACCTGGAAATGTAATTGGTCCATTTTTGGATGGAGGAAACTATAAGATTATTAAAGTGGTAAAAATTGGTAGCGACACGACCTACGCAGCAAAAGCCAGCCACATCCTGATCCGTTGGGAGAACGAAACGCCTGAAGGAAAGAAAGCGGCAAAAGAAAAAGCGAAAAAAATCTTATCTGATATAAAAGGTGGTGCCTCGTTTGCAGATAAAGCACGTGAATTTGGAACCGATGGAACCTCTTCAAAAGGTGGCGACTTGGGTTGGTTTACGTCAGGTCAAATGGTGAAGCCTTTCCAAAAAGCAGTTTTCGATGCAACAAGAACTGGTTTGTTGAATGATGTAGTAGAAACCCAATACGGGTATCACATCATTGAGGTAACAAATGTGAAGGACAACACGAACTACACAGTGGCTACTGTAGAACTAGCTATTACCCCAAGTGACGATACCCAAAACGCAGCGTTCTTAAGAGCTCAGACTTTTGCAGCCGATCTTTCTGGCGTAGATGCCTTTAAAGAAAAAGCAGCGAAAGCAGGGGTAACTGTTCAAGAAGCAAATGAACTTGGAACGGCTGAAAGACGAATCGGTTCACTAGGCGAAGCGCGTCAATTAGTGACATGGCTTTACAGGGATGGAAAAATTGGAAAAGTCTCAGATGTGTTCGATTTGGAAGACAATTATGTTGTGGCCATTATGACCGGGGAGACCAAAGAGGGCTACAAGTCTTTCGACAAAGTGAAAGAAGAGATTACTCCGATTGTCAAAAACACTATGAAGGGCGAGAAAATTATCGAAAAACTAAATGCTCAAAAAGGAACTCTCGAAGAGATCGCCAAAGCCTTCGGCAATGATGCCTCTGTGAACTCGTCTAGCGACTTAAAGTTAAATTCTAACACACTCCCCTCAGTAGGCCTTGATGCCAGGGCAGTGGGTGTTGCTTTTTCACTGGAAAATGGCAAACGATCAAAAGCATTTGCTGGAGAAAATGGAGTGTTAATTATCGAGTCACAAAACAAAACAACAGCTGCATCAATTGGCGATTACACCATGTTTAAAAATCAATTATTGCAAGGGCTAAATGGTAAATCGAACACGGGAATTACTCAAGCGATCAAAGAAGTGTCTAAGATTGAAGACAAACGCTATAAATTCTTTTAGTAGATAATCTTACTGGAGAGTCGGCTTTCTTTTAAAGGAGGCCGACTTTCTTTTTTTACATGGAAGCAGATTGGACCAATTCACTCAAAGAAAAGCTTGATCAGCATTACGCCTGGCCTGCCCTTTATACTTTTAAGTTCATTGTGCCAAAGGGTAAAGAAACCGAAGTGACTTCCTTGTTTCCCAATCATGTTGCCACAGAGAAAACTTCAAAAAATGGTAACTACACTAGCATTACCCTTCAAATGATGATGCCGTCCAGTGAATCGGTAATAGATGTCTATGTAGTTACCTATACCATTGAAGGGATTATTGCGCTGTAGATTGTAGCGCTGGCACCACAATCGATTTAAACTGCGATTGGGCTTGTGTGTTTTATTTGAGATATTTAACGTCTAAATAACTCAGACATGTGGACAGAAGGAAACAACCGCATAACAAAAACATTCAAGTTCAGCAATTTTGTTGAAGCTTTTGGGTTTATGACCAAAGTTGCATTGCTGGCCGAAAAGCATAACCACCATCCCTTCTGGACAAATGTTTACAATTCTGTAACCATCGAACTAAACACGCACGATGCGGGAGATATTGTCACCGACAAAGACCGCGCATTGGCGAAGGCCATTGATCTTATTAACTGATGTAAAGCATGAATTAAAAGTTAGTCACGAATGCACGAATTTACATGGATTCTTTCTGCATTATTCGTGCTTATTCGTGAAATTCGTGGCAAAGAAATGGAGGTAGTGCGTAGCATCAGTAGTTAAATTATAGACCACTTTCATTTTCAATTTTTCAAATCGCACAATTTTCAAATTAAGCTCGTGTCAAAACCCTCTCTCTTTCTCGTCCCTACTCCCATCGGCAATCTCGGTGATATTACTATTCGTGGACTAGAGGTGTTGAAACAAGTGGATACGATTCTCGCGGAAGATACGCGCACCTCCGGCATGCTGCTTCGGCACTACGAAATTTCAAAACCGCTGCAGAGCTTTCATATTTTCAATGAACACAAAACACTAACGGGTTTAATCCAACGGATGAAGGGCGGAGAAACGATGGCTTTGATTTCAGATGCAGGAACTCCGGGCATTTCAGACCCCGGTTTTCTGTTAGTCCGAGAATGTTTGAAAGCAGGATTGAAAATTGAAACTTTGCCAGGCGCGACCGCGCTAATACCTGCCCTCGTCAACTCTGGGTTTCCTACTGATCGGTTTGTGTTTGAGGGTTTTCTGCCACACAAAAAAGGGAAACAGACTACTTTAAAAAGACTGGCTGAAGAAGAGCGCACTATTATCGTATATGAATCTCCTCATCGTTTGGTAAAAACGTTGGAACAGATGATAGAATTCTTTGGAGAGGACAGGCTTGTGTCCGTATCGCGCGAGCTGACCAAGCTATTTGAAGAAACCTTTACAGGAACTCTCATTGAAGTAGTCACTCATTTTAAGAGCAAAGAAGTGAAGGGCGAAATTGTAATGGTGATCGATGGCAAAAAAGAAGAATAACACTTGGCAGCCCTGGCTGCTTTTCCTCATCAGCGCATCGCTTTTTGCGGCAGGCTGGTTAATGAAATCATTCCCGATTTTTATTTTCTTTTCATTTGCTCCGCTTTTTGCCATAGCTGATCAGGCAAAGGAGAATGACGATTTCTGGGTTCACACAGAGTTCATACTGTTAGCTCTTTTCACAGCGTTCTTTGCATCAAGTGTATTTAATTCAAGTCATTTGACTGCAGCGATCGTTCAAGCCATTCTTTTTACCATTGCCTTCTTAGGCTATTCATTTGCTTACTCCAGTCTCGGTTCGCGCCTCGGCAAGTTTACAATTATCTTCTTTTGGCTTGGCCTAGAATACATTCTGTTAAAACTTCCCTGGCGGAATGAGTCGATCTTTTTGGCCGATGCCATTGTGCTAAAAACAAATTGGCTACACTGGACGACTTACACTGGTTATCTGGGTGCTAGTCTGTGGATCCTTTGCACAGGTCTGCTTCTCTATTTGGCATTATTCAAAGACTCGATTAATTTCACCTGGCTAGGTCTAACTCTTGCTCTACTAATTGCCCCGATAGCATTGTCCTATTTTTTATCAGAACCCGGAATTAACCGAAACGATATGATTTCGTTGTATACACAAAATAGCTCTATCGCTAGTCGCTATTCTAAACAGGGGGAGCTGGTTCCCCGAACGGCAGCCTGGATTTCTGTCGCAATACTATTATTGGCTTTTGTAAAAACGCAAACGAGAAAAAAATGAATCTACTATCAGTCGAAAACCAAGTAATACAACTTTGCGAAGAAGTAGGCAATTTTATACGCACTGAAAACGAAAACTTCGATCGATCCAGAATTGAGCAAAAGGGTAGCTTTAGCAATCTGGTCTCGTACGTTGACAAAGAAGCTGAATTCAGACTTGTTCAACGATTGTCAGAAATCATTCCGGGCGCAGGCTTTATTGCTGAGGAGGGAACTGATTCAGAAGGCACAAATGAATACAAATGGATTATTGACCCATTAGATGGCACCACGAACTTCCTTCACGGCCTTCCTATCTTCGCCATTAGCATCGGGCTTACCCGTAGAGATCAAACAATATTGGGGGTTGTGTATGAGGTTAGCCATCAGGAATGCTTTCATGCCATTGAGGGTGGTAAAGCGTATTGTAACGAAAAAGAAATTCACGTTTCCAACGTGCAGTCTTTAAATGAAAGCCTTTTGGCAACTGGTTTCCCATACTACCACACCGACAAAAAAGAAAACTATTTAGAGATCATTCGCATATTTTTAGAGCAGACACACGGAATCCGAAGACTTGGTAGCGCAGCCATCGACCTTGCCTATGTTGCCTGCGGGCGAATGGAAGGGTTCTTTGAATACAATCTAAAACCTTGGGACGTAGCAGGTGGAGCTTTCATACTTCAGCAAGCAGGTGGAAAGGTTACTGATTTTTCCGGGGGAAATAATTTCCTGTTTGGAGGAGAGTTGTGTGCTGCAGGAGGCGTCCACGCTGAGATGTTGAAAGTGATTCAAGAGAAGTGGTAAGTCATAAAAAAACTCCTCAGCTTTAAATGCTAAGGAGTCATTCGAAATTGCGTTTCTAAATTATTCCGATCGTAGGGAAATAGACGGGTTTGCCAAGGCCGCCCGTAGTGAACGATAGCCGACAGTTGAAATCGCACTAAGAAGTATAATTGCCAATGAAAGGAAATATCTATAAACAATAGCCCTCCTTTTGAAAATAGGCGCTAATAAAATCAGCAGCTATTTTTTATATTTGTGTGATGTTTCAAACTATTCTTCTTGCCATTGTCTTTATTGGGGCTTCTTTTTATCTAGGTAGAATGGTATATCGCTCGTTCCAAGCAAAACATGCATGTTCCTCAGGCTGCGGCAAATGCGGAACAATTGATTTAGAGAATGGCAAAAAAGCTGCTCACTAAGCCCAAACTTTCGTTCCCTCAGTACAATTACGGCACATCTCAATTTCATTCCTTGACCTAAGCAAGGAAGCCCGAAAATCATTGTACTTCTCGCCTGTCCAGATCTCTTCAAAAGATTGCTGGTTCAAATCACCCAACACATAATGGGCATCTTTGTCAAAGCAGCAAGGAACTACTTTACCATCCCACGTTATTACGCAACTGTGCCACATCTTCCAGCAATGATCCAGTAACTCATTTTTGATTTCATATGTGCCAGCACTGTTTTTTTTGTAGCGAGAGTAGCGATCAATGGTTGGCATCAAGTCTGATCCATTTTTATAATCGTAGATCTGAGCGGTCTTCAACGCTACCTCATCGACTCCCAATTGTTTGGCTAGGCGATTTACGTCTCCAATTTGATGCTCATTAGGCTTTACCACCAAAAATTGAAATATGAGATGTGGCGTTTGTGATTTTAGTTCACGCTTCCATTTGACAATGTTCTTGGTGCCTTCAATCACTTTATCCAACTTTCCACCCACCCGATACGATTCGTACGTTTCTTGAGACGTACCATCAATAGAAATGATCAATCGATCCAATCCGGATTGCACAGTCTTCTTGGCTGCTTCATCATATAAATAATGAGCATTAGTAGAAGTAGCTGTGTAAATTCCTTTTCGGGAAGCATAACTTATCATGTCCAATAAAGTTGGATGCAAATAAGGCTCACCTTGAAAATAAAAAATCAAATAAGAAAGTGTTGGCGCAAGCTGATCGATCGCAGATTGAAATAATTCCTGCTTCAGCATTCCTGTTGGTCGTGTAAAAGTGCGCAAACCGCTTGGGCATTCCGGGCAACGAAGATTACAAGATGTTGTCGGCTCGATCGAAATGCTAATCGGCATTCCGCTATGATTTGGCTTAGCTGAAATACGAGAACCATAAAAAGTGGATAGCACCTTAGTAGCATTCCATACTCGGCCAGGCGTAAGCTTAGAAACAAAATTCAGGGCATCTTTCAGATTTCGATTCATTCGTACCAAAATTACCTTTTCATTTGCGATTGTTTTACCTTTCGGGGAAAATTAAGTGAATTGGATATCCGCGATTCGCTCCCGGTAACTTATACGTTTAAGAAATGAGAAATCAACTTCTACTTGTCTTTTGTCTCTTGTTTTCAGTCAGTCGGGCACAAACAATTCTTTCTCCCCAAGCTGAAATATCCATCATCACCTGCGGCCCCTACCAAGGTGAGCTGTACTCTGCATTCGGTCATAGTGCCATTCGTGTCATAGATCCAGTACGCGGTTTTGATATCGCATTTAATTACGGTGTATTTGATTTCAACCAACCTAACTTCTACCTCAATTTTACAAGAGGCTATTTGTACTACAAACTAGGCGTTTATTCGTACCCGGATTTTCGTGATCACTACATTTCCTACAATCGTTATGTTCACGAACAGGTTTTGGCTTTAGATTCGGCACAAAAGCAAAAGGTGTTTAGCTATTTGGAGAACAACTCGCTACCCGAAAATCAGACCTATCGCTATGACTATTTTTATAACAATTGTGCGAGTAAAGTGCGTGATGTTTTTGTTGACGTTTTCAAAGCGGAAATCAAGTTTGATAGTTCCTTCATTAAAACCAATTACACCATCCGCGATTTAACAGAACTGTACTTACAACAACAACCCTGGGGCGATCTAGGAATTGATGTCTGCCTGGGCCTCCCTATGGACAAAAAGGCATCCGCGTATGACTACATGTTTCTGCCAGACTATATCGAATCTTCCTTCGACCGTGTAACGTTAAGTGGCTCACCCATTGTTAGAGAAAAGATATCTGTTTATGAAAGCATTTCGGAAATAATTCCGTTTCATTGGTATCACCCGTGGATTGTCTTTGGTTTGCTTTTTCTGTTAGCTGCCATTATTTCGTACCGAGATTGGCAACGACAAAAACTAAGCAAGTGGTTTGACGTAACACTGTTTGGGGCAGCCGGTATCGTTGGGCTATTGCTTTTTATTCTTTGGGTGGCGACTGATCATAAGGCCGCAGCGAATAACTTCAATCTTGCGTGGGCTTTCCCACTTCACTTGGTTGGCGCAATTGGTTTGCTCAAAAGAACATCTCCAAAATGGATTTCTGGATACTTCACGTTTGCTGCAATCATTTCAGCACTTCTTCTTGGGTTTTGGACGCTATTGCCGCAAGCCCTCAATCCATTTCTACTTCCCGTGATTTTTATCATTCTAATGAGATCGCTGGTGATTATTAAAGTTCAAAAAGACGTAAAATAAAAAAGCTCTGGATTCCCAGAGCTTTTTCTATAGTGGAAAGATTATTTATTTCGGATTCTTCAATTTGTTCCTAAGCAGAAACTCTTCGTAAGCCTCTTGAAATGTCGGAACATCCGGGGCTAATTTAATCGCCTGCTCATAAGCCGTAATGGCATCAATGAACAATTTGTTCTCTTCATAGAAGCCAGCCAAAATAAACTTATTTAAAGCTGTTTCTTCCTTCATATCGCTGCCCATTTCATCAATCATCTTTTTAACTGACTCTTGACGAGCTACTGACAGCTTTTTCACTAAGTGCTGTTCAGATTTACTTTTTGCATCTGCTTTCGATTTTACTTCAATGAGCAACGCTTCATCATTGGCAAGCTTCGGATCAGTGCGATCAATAACTACATAATTCTCAGGTGTCTCCAACTTTACCAATTCTTCATCGAACATATTCTTGACGATGACCACATATGGCCCAGCCCCTTTCACAGACTCCCAATTAACAATCAAGCTCTTATTAAAAATATCTGAATATTGATTGTCTGGCAGGAAAACCTTAATGTCAGAAAGTCCGCGATGAACAGCTCCCGTAGCACTTAGTCTATTTTTCTTGGCCTCAGCTGAGTTGCTACTCAAGATAAAATCAGTGTATTTGTTGAGAACGCTAGCTCCACCTCCCACTTTAGAAGCAAGGTCGTTAACCTTATAATTGCCCGATTGCCTGATTTCTACTGGTTTTCCGGTAGAATGAACTAGGGCTACATAAGAATTCTCGGAAATCTTAAGCTCATCGCCTGATTTAAGCCGATCGCCTGTTTTCACGGATTGCCATACATCCCCTGACTTCACTTCATTAGTACCCTTATTTGCCATTACCTTGAATGTGTAATCTTGAGCAAAGGCCAAATTCAGCGCAAAAACGCCAATTAGGGCTAAAATTCTACTCTTTTTCATTTTTGTATTTATTGATTTATTGTGTAAGGTACTAAAATTATGCCAACTCAGATTCTTGATTTAATACACGCTGCCGCCTTCTGGTAAGCTGCTTATTTATTTCATTTTGGACGGATTTGAAGATATCATAACAAGGTCCAACAAGCGCAATGATAGTTATCGTTAAATCCAACTCTAGCTTGATGTTGTAGTCCGCAAACATGTATATAATTACCAACATTAAAATGGCGATGAAAAAGAGCTGGATGATTACAGAGAGGGCATCATACCAAATAGGAAGCTTTTCATCAATAGTCATGAAAAGCGCTACGGTTAGAAAGCAAACAAGTATAGCTATCAATATCTTTTGCCAATCAGACAATACGTCAATATAATCCTCATTTAAGATCATGGCTACCACATTGGAGTGAACAACCGGACCGAACATATCAGGGTTTGCCCGACCGCCCAGCTTTTTATTTAAAGGGGTGAAAAATTTATCTTCCCACGCATCATCGCCCAAATAGTCGCCCAAATAGCCCATCACCACGATCTTGTCTTTGAACAATTCGGGCGAAACATTGCCGGTTAAGACATCTTCCGCATCTACCACGAAAAACATGGTACCAAAATTGGTGGTCGCAGTCTCTTCGTTTTTCAGGCTATTGATGCGCAACTGGCGCACTTCAATGTTCCCTCTGAAGTTGATGATTTCTTCGTCCTTGCCACGCGCCAAAAATTTCTTCGTCTTCACCGAGTCGTACATCATAGCCATGCGAACTGAAAAAGCAAGTTCCTTTTTACCGTTGACGATTCTACTTGGCAGAATAGTTCGACTAATCTTAACATCTTCTTGGTAGGTGGCATCGGTTGGAATATTAACAAAACCAGTTTGTACATAATTTGTGAAAACCGGATCGGACATTTCAATTGAATCCATATCATTGGTGTCAATTCTTCCCAACGAATCTGTTTGCATCAATTTGGAACCCAATACAACATTCCCCGCGTCTTGTATAGCGCTGCTAAGCATCAAATTACCCAGCGTATCCAACAGCTGGGGGCAGTTGATTGAATCTCTCAACCCACCTTCACAGTTATACAATGCATCCATTCCAATAACACGTGGTTTAAACTGGCTGATGTTTTGCAGTAATTGTGCCACCTCTCGCCTTTTTAGTGTACCAAAATTTACCAAAACAATCCGTTCATCTACGGTCGGGTCGGGGCGCAATTTATTAAATGCGTAATCTGTCAACTCTGTATCTTTCAATGCCTGAGAAATTGTATCAAAAGCACTAAAAATATTCAAATCTGAAACTAGCGAAACAGCCCACAACATACCAAAAACGAAAATGGTTACTTGGGTACTTTGAATTAAAACCTTTTTCATAAGCGCTAGGGATATCAAAGTAAATGTAGAAATTTCGAGCTAGTAATCCAGAGCTGATTGAAAAAGAAGGTGCGCCACAGACACTCACTAGAAGATTACCATGCCGGCATTTTGCTCGGAGACAAGGTGCTATTGGCGCAGGCCATAACATTGGCAGAAAGTGAGCTGGAAAGTGACCGGAATCTGATTGAAAACCTCATTGAAAAGATAGTAACCCACAAGAAAGATTCTATTCGAATTGGTATCACTGGCTCACCGGGCGTAGGAAAAAGTACCTTTATTGAGACGTTTGGTAGACATCTAACAACTCAGAATAAAAAGGTAGCCGTGTTGGCTATCGACCCCAGTAGCTACAAAACAAAAGGGAGCATTTTGGGCGATAAAACGCGCATGGAAGAACTAGCAAAAGATCCGCTGGCTTTTATTCGCCCAAGTGCCACGAGAAATAGGCTGGGCGGAGTTGCCGCTGGAACAAGCGAATCCATTATACTTTGTGAAGCGGCTGGCTTTGAGGTAATCATCATTGAAACGGTAGGTGTTGGGCAATCGGAGACAGCGGTGAGGAATTTGGTTGATTTTTTTCTCCTTCTCATGTTAGCCGGATCAGGAGATGAATTGCAAGGCATAAAAAAAGGAATCATGGAGATGGCTGATGGTATTGTAATCACCAAAGCTGATGGAGAGAATTTAAAGAAAGCAACACAAGCGCAGGCCGACTTCACTCATGCCCTACATCTTTTTCAACTGCCCGAGTCGGGATGGAATCCAAAAGTGCTAACGAGTTCTGCATTGGAGAAAACGGGAATCGAAGAAACACACAAGATAATTTCGGACTATATTCGATTTACTCAGGCAAACGGCTTTTTTGAAAAAAATAGGCATCAACAAGACATTGCTTGTTTTCATGACTATTTTAATTCTTCACTATTGCATCTACTAGCCCAACGGAGCACCATTGAAAAAAGTAAAAAGAAATTGGAGAGGGAAATTATGGCGGGTGAGATTACGCCCTGGCTAGCAAGCCGCCAACTTTCAAACCTCGTATTAGATGCCCTAAAGAAAATGTAGCTTTTTAAAAAAAGCATTGAATTCGGAATAGGTAATAAAGGTCTGCTGCCCATTTGTAGCGAACGAAAATATACACCTTAACTGATAAACCCAGGTGGAGATTTTTGCGCATCTCGTCAAAATAAAACGAATTTAGTCTAAGCCATATTGGCCGACTTTCCGCGAATTTTCTTTCATTTAATGCCATTTTTTCTGAATTCCACTCTTTACTTGAGATGGATGATATTTTGATGGTAGAAGTAAAAAACCGAATACTATGAATCTCGACAAATTCACCATAAAATCTCAGGAAGCTTTACAGAAATCAGCAGAGATTGCGTCAGGTTTGCAACAGCAATCTATTGAGCCGGGACATTTGCTAAAGGCTATTTTGGAAACCGATGAGAATGTCTCGAACTATCTTTTTAAGAAGCTCAATATTAACGGACAGATACTAGAAACTAAGCTCGAGGAAATTGTCAACTCCTATCCAAAAGTTTCCGGGCAGCAAGCGTATTTATCAAACACGAGCAACACTGTACTTCAAAATGCTGAAAAAGAACTGCGTGAATTCAAAGACGAATTTATTGCGATAGAACACTTGTTACTGGCTCTTCTTGCCACAAAAGACAAGGTGGCTACGTTAATGAAAGATGTGGGGTTTGATCGTACTGGCCTGGTAAAAGCCATCAAAGAATTACGAGGGGGCGTGAGCGTAAAAGATCAAAATGCAGAAGCAAAGTATAAGTCATTGGAACGCTATTCCAAAAATTTGAACGATCTCGCAAAGAAAGGAAAGATCGACCCGGTGATTGGCCGTGATGAAGAGATCAGGCGGGTGTTGCAAATTCTAGCTCGCAGAACAAAAAATAATCCGATCCTCTTAGGCGAGCCAGGGGTTGGAAAAACTGCTATCGTAGAAGGGATGGCACAACGAATTGTAAACGGAGATGTGCCGGAAAATCTAAAAACAAAAATACTTGTCTCACTGGACATGGGTCTACTGGTGGCAGGCGCAAAATACAAAGGCGAATTTGAAGAAAGGCTCAAAGCAGTCATTAAAGAGGTGACCGATTCTGATGGAGAGATCATTCTCTTCATTGATGAAATTCATACGTTGATCGGAGCGGGCGGAGGAGAGGGCGCAATGGATGCTGCTAACCTGTTAAAGCCTGCTCTGGCAAGAGGTGAACTTCACGCCATTGGCGCAACTACGTTGAAAGAATATCAAAAGTACATTGAGAAAGATAAGGCACTAGAACGCAGGTTCCAGGCAGTAATGGTGGATGAGCCCACCATCGAAGATTCAATTTCTATTCTTCGAGGAATCAAAGACAAATATGAATTACATCACGGTGTACGCATAAAGGATGATGCTGTTATCTCGGCAGTGGAATTGTCGAGTCGCTACATTTCCGATCGCTTCCTACCCGACAAAGCAATTGACTTAATGGACGAGGCGGCCTCCAAACTTCGTTTGGAAATGGATTCGTTGCCGGAGGAACTCGATGAATTGAATCGGAAGATCATGCAATTAGAAATCGAGCGGGAAGCTATTCGAAGAGAAAAAAACAAAGAAAAAGAATCGGTTCTAAGTAAAGACATTGCAGAGCTTACCGAAACACGGAATTCGTTAAAAGCGAAATGGGAAAGTGAGAAAGAAGTGGTGCAAGGCATACGTTGGGAGAAAGAGGCAATGGATAAATTAAAGTTTGAAGCGGAGCAAGCTGAGAAAGCTGGCGACTATGGAAAAGTGGCGGAGATTCGTTATGGCAAAATTACCGAAGCCGAAAAAAGGTTGACGAGTCTGGAAGCAAAAATGAAAGCCATGCAGGGAGAACATTCTCTAATGAAAGAAGAAGTTGATAGCGAAGATATTGCAGAGATTGTGGCGAAGTGGACCGGGATTCCTGTCGCTAGAATGCTGCAGAGCGAGCGTGAAAAGTTGTTGAACCTCGAAGAAGAATTGAGCAAGCGCGTGGCAGGACAGGAAGAAGCCATTAAAGCACTGAGCGATGCTGTGCGAAGAAGCCGTGCCGGGTTGCAAGATCCAAAACGACCTATTGGTTCGTTTATATTTATGGGTACAACTGGTGTAGGTAAGACTGAATTATCCAAAGCATTAGCCGATTATCTGTTCAATGACGACAATGCGATGGTGCGGATTGACATGAGCGAGTATCAAGAAAAGCACAGCGTGAGTCGGTTGATAGGAGCGCCACCCGGGTATGTGGGTTACGATGAAGGTGGCCAATTGACGGAAGCGGTGCGAAGGAAGCCATACTCTGTCATTTTGTTGGATGAAATTGAAAAGGCGCATCCGGATGTGTTCAATATTTTATTACAAGTACTGGATGATGGTCGCCTCACCGACAATAAAGGCAGAACAGCCAACTTTAAAAACACGATAATCATCCTAACAACAAATATCGGATCGATGATTATTCAGGAGAACTTCGAAAAGATCACCGATGCCAATTATTTTGAGGTGATCGAAGAGACGAAGGAGCAAGTTTTGGAACTACTTAAAAAATCAGTAAGACCGGAATTTTTGAATCGAATCGATGAAACCATCATGTTCAGGCCTCTCACAAAAACAGATATAAAAAAGATTGTGGGCATACAATTTCAGGAAATCCAGAAACGTTTAACGGAAGTAGGCATAAAACTACAAATTTCAGAACAAGCGTTGAACAGATTGGCAAAACTTGGCTACGATCCTCAATTTGGGGCAAGGCCACTGAAGAGAGTGATACAACGAGAAATCCTTAATGAGCTCTCCAAACAAATTTTGGCGGGAAAGGTGAACAAGGACTCGGTGATTTTTGTTGAAATGAAGAACGAAGTAGAGTTTGATTTCGTTAATGTACAGAATAGCGAAATAGTCGCTTAAAAATATAAAGATTGTGTGTTGGGTTTGTGGGGTACACCCCGATCTATCGGGGTGGTTTTGGGGTGAGGCGGGCTGAGGAGCCCGCCTTTTTCTTTGTCTAATTTTTGAGCCACTTCTGGGGATCCAGGGCAGATGTGTTCTTAAAAATCATAAATCGAAGTTCTGAATAGCCTTCACTGTTGGATATTACTTTTCCTACCTCTGTATTCAAACTAACTCTTTGTCCCATCCTTACTGTTACATCTTTCAATCCGGCATAAATTGTAAAAAATTCTCCGTGGCTTATAATAACAGCCGTGCCAATTCCTGGGAAAAAGGAGACTTTCTTTACTTCACCATTGAATATGGCTCTCACAGGCTCGCCCTGTTTGGTTTGAATATTTATTCCATTATTCTCAATTTCTATTCCTTTAAGTGTTGGGTGCATTTGCCGTCCAAAGCGCTGCGAAACAAAACCACTAGCCGGCCACGGAAATTTCATTTTGTTTTCCTCAAAAGAAGCCGACAGGGCAATGGATGCATCAGCATCCTCTTCTTCTTTCACTTCTTCCGCTTTTTTATTTGCCTTTGCTTTTAACTCACGCAACCGCTTTGCCTCAGCTGCTGCGCGTTCCATTTCATCTTTGATAATTCTAGCGATCAAATTATCGAGCTCAGCAATTGCTTTTTTAGTTTCTACTAAATCTCGTTTCAGTCTTTTCTCCTCTTTCTCAAGGCTGCGAACGAGCGTCTTCTTCTTCGTTTTTAACCCGGTCAGCTGTTTGCTCTCCTTTTCTTCCTCGGCCAACAACATTTCTTTCTCACTCTTTTTGATTTCGATTAGCCGGATCTGTTCAGAGAGTATCTGTTGAACCTTTGCGATGGCCTCTGCTTGCTCATGCCGCGCCTTTCCGTATTGCTCCATGTGTTTCAACCTCATCATTAATTGGTCGAACGACTTTGCTGAAAATAAAAAGGTGAGGCGGTCTACTTTGCCGCTCGCTTTCTGTGCAGCAAAAACCATAGCAGCATACTCTTCCTTCAGCTTGTCAACATCTTTTTCAAGAGCTCCAATGATTTCATTATTCTCACTGATGTCAAATTCCAAGAGTTCAACCTCAGATTGAATAGAGGTCATCAATACTTCTTGCTGTTCTATTCGTTTATTTAGGGCACTCAGTTCACCAATAGAATTCTTTTTTTCAACGGTTGTCTCAGCGAGAATTTTTTCAGTTTCTCTAATTTTTGCAAGGTTCTCTTGTTTCTCCCGTTGCAGCTGCGATTTAGATTTTTGTGAAAAGGCAACTACAGCAAGCAGCAGAAATACAGCCAGCAGAAAGCATCTTCTACCTACGATCATATCGCTTGGGGATGTTGAAAGGGAACCGAAGCTCTTTATCACCGACTTCCGCTTTGCTGTACTCGAAAACAATCGTGTTATTCACCACACCTTTTTGTGTCTTGTAGAGCAGTTCGATAACTCCTTTGAAAGGGAAAAGCTTGTCGCCTACCGGCTGGAAATCAGAATAGTCGAGGCGTATCATATTACCAGTACTCGTTTCTGACAATTCCACCAACTCCAATTTTTTTGATTCCTTATTGATCAGGTTTTTGATAGTAATCGATCCCTGTTTCTGATTCAGTCTGTTGTACTTTTCTTCCACATTGATCTCATCCGAAGCGCCTTTTGCCATAACAAGATTCCCGAGCATGGCGGATTGAATTACCTGAAAGTCGATTTTAAAATTAAAGCGCCTGGACAATTCCGGATAATCAAAAACGTAATACTCCTTATCCACCGTGCTGACAATGGTAATAGAATCTTTATTGATCAGTGCTTTCCCGCCCTGCACACCTATGACCGAAAAAGTCATCCAAATCACGCTATCTTTTCGTATGCGAATGTTCGCTTTTACCTCGCGCTCTTTCGTGTTGTCACGAAAATTTAAGCGCGCCTTCCCATGCAAATATTCAAAGTCAATTTCTTGTATTTCGATGGAGGCGGCCGGAGGAGGTAACGTTGGAACAATCTTTTTGCTACATGCACCAACCAACAAGAGTATTACCAAATAACCAGAGTAACGATGCCCCTTGGCGAACCATGATCCAATTTGAAAGTTTTGCTTGAACATGAACTTAATATATTTTCCTATTCGCAATTTTTTTGTCAATCATTTCATTGGAGCTATCTAATGATTTTGCCTTTCTCCACTGAAGCACGGCACCGTTGCTGTCGCCCAGTTGGAACAAGATATCACCATAGTGTTCAAAGTGAATAGCCGACCCATTACCTGTGTCTATTGCCTTCTCCATCACTTTTCGTGCTTCTTTATATTTGCCACGCTGGTACAATACCCAAGCGTGCGTATCTAAATAGGCGGCATTGTCAGGCTGGTTTTTTATTAACTGAGTTGACATTTTTTCGGCTTTTTCTAAATCAACCTTACGAAGCGACAAATAATAACTATAGTTATTCAATACAATATCATTCATTGGATTAATCGCAAGTGCCTCCTCATATGACCTTGCTGACTTGTCGTATTCCTTTAATGCCTCATAGGCATCACCCAACATACTGTTCATTTCGGCTACGAGGTTTACATCCTTGGCTGCCAATTTTTTTGCTTGTTCCAAGGCAACGGTGGCTTCGCGATACGACTTTTGTCTCAAGTGTGCATAACCGTTAAAGTAATAGACCATGGCTTGATTGGGAAACAACTCAAGTGCTTCTTCTGTGTGAACGATGACACTATCAAATTGATTGGACTGTGTTTCGAGAAACAGAAGGTTTTGCCACGGCTCAAAGCTGCTCGCACCGCCTCGCACAGCCTTTAGATAATGTTCTTTTGCTTTTTCATTTCTCTCCAACGTCAAAAAAAGATCTCCTCCCAGAACCTGCACTTCTGTTTCCGAAGGATAAGCTTGCTCTAATTTTGCAAATAATGTCAGGGCAAAATCTTCTACGTCTTTATTCTGGACACCTCTACCTTTGTTCTGACTAATTTCAGCGCTATAAGTGCCTACCAATATCAATTTGCTTGACAATGGCGCCAACGGATCATCCAATAAGCCAATGACCAAATCTTTTGATTTTTTCTCTTGACCTATATCACGATACAACCCGCTCAGCACCATACGGGAACTGGGCGCTTCGGGATTATCTTTCAAAAAGTCCTCTACTTTAGTAATCGCTTTTGCTGTTTGCTTATTCTGATTTAATAGCTCGGCCAAGGCAAGTATGTAACGCTCTTCGTCAGGAAAAACCTGCACCAATTTTTCGACCTCTCCAATGGCTTCCGCTACTTTGCCCTGATCAAAATAAATCCGTTGTTTTTGAAGTGACGAGACTTCGTTGATGCCCAATATGTTTTCGGCTCTGTCATACACCTTTAGTGCCTCTGCGTCCTTCTTATCAAACTGATAGATTGTCGCTAATTCGTATAAGTACTCCTCCGTTTCGGGGACTTCTTTAATCATTGTTTCCAATGTTTCTGCAGACTTGGAGAACTGACCAAGGCTACTATAGAGGTTTGATGCCAGCAGGTAATAATATTTGTTTTTGTTGTCCAACTTTAAGGTGCGTTCAATATGGACAAGCGCACGCTTGAGATCTTCATCCTTGCTGCTTTTAGAGAGGACTTCTGCAAGTTTGTAAAAAATGGTCGGACTATTGGGATTTAATTCTGCGGCCCTTGAAAAATAGAGAAGCGCCTTAGAATAGTCTTCCAGAATGAAAAACTTCTCACCCTCAATAAACACGGCCTCGGCTTCACTTAGCCTTACAGAAGGAGAGTTTACCGTCTCCATTTTCTTTTTCCTTTCCCGCTGACCGTGCGAGGTAAAGTGGCAAACAGTGACAAGGAAGCTTAAAATGGCTAATTTCTCAAGAAAACGTGTCAATGGAATCTTACTCAGTTAGTTAATCTTCAAAATTAGTTGATTTTACCGTTAACTCGTCAACGTTGATCAACTATTGCGCTTTTCAGTCCTCTGCGCTCAAGAAGGTAGATGGCACCTACAAAACAAATGATTACAAATCCATGGAAAATTGAAGCGATCCATTGGTTGGGCAGGGTGATGGCCAGCACAGCATATGTAATTACTACGGTGCTAGCCAGATAAATGAAGCTTATCCCCATTCGGTAGGGAATTGGGAAATGCCTCTGGCCGAGAAAATAGCAACATCCCGCCATAAATGCATAACACAGCAGAGCCGCCCAACTGCTGCCGGTGTAACCCATAATTGGGATTAACAAAAAATTTGCTCCAATCGTAAGCGCAGCACCGCCAACAGTAATCAGTGTGCCATAATAAGTTTTGTCGGTCAATTTGAACCACACGCTGAAATTATAGTAAACGCCCAATAACAAATACGCCATTAAGAGAATAGGCACAATAGAAATCCCTGATCTGAAATCAGTACCAATCAACAATTGGAAAATATCCAGATTGATGCTAATTCCTAAAAAGACAATGCAACCGACAATAACAAAGTAATGATTGACCTTAGCGAAGAGGGCTGGAGAATTCTTGTCGGCAGCTTGCGAAAAGAAAAAGGGCTCGGCTGCATAACGGAAGGCCTGAATACCAAGGTTCATAAGTACTGCGAACTTATAGCAGGCTCCGAAAACACCTACCGCAGCCTGATTTGAAATCGGTTTATAAAAATCTGTTGGTAGCCACCAATCCAGGGATAATCGCGAGAACATTTCGTTGGTCATGCCTGCCACGCCAGTAAGCATAACGGGATAGGCATAATGCAGCATTTCAGGTGAAATCTTATTATCAAAAGCCGGCCGCCACGCCACAAGTGTTTTTAGAAAGTACAAAATGAAGAACGCATTGGCGATGAGGTTCGCCAGAAAGACATAACCAATATTGATTGACGGATCGTAGCTGACTTTCAAAAAATAAAGATTCAGGCCAAGTAAAATGAGAACGTTAATAATTTTTGCAGCTGCAAATTGAAAAGCCTTCTTCTCTAATCGCAATCTGGCAAACGGAATCGCTACGAGCGCATCTGTAAGCATCACCAATGAGAGCCAGGTAATAAATTCCGGATGTGAGACGACACCCATGTAGGCAGCGATGGGGGAAGAAAATACGATAAACAAAAGCGTAAGAGGAATGCTAATAAGAACGACACAAGTCTGCGCCAGATTAAAGATTCGTTTAGTGTTGGCGTTAGGCTTATTGGCAAATCTAAAAAAGGCGGTTTCCATGCCAAACATGAACACAATATTGACGAAGGCTACAAAGGCGTAAAGTTTCGTGACGGCTCCATATTCCGCCAATGAAAAAATGTTAGTGTGCGGAGTAAGCAAAAAGAAGTTCAGCATTCTGGGAAGAATACTGCCGAGGCCATAAAGGGCCGTCTCACCAGCCAGCGCTTTAAGTTTGGACATAACTATGATAAAACAGCGTAAATATAGTGGTATCTCTTTCATTGGATAGTTTAAAGTGTTTATGAGGTTTACGCGAGGCTACGTCTTGCGGCTGACACCTTTGTTTTTCTTTACTTGACGCTTGCGAAAAATCGATGAACAGCAATTTCGCAAAACGTGATTTTTTATGTAGATTGCTTACCCCACGAAAAAAGAATCCATGAAAACACTCTTTAAACTGGCTTTTTGTGTCTTTGTCCCTTTTTTCGGATTTGCTCAGACCACTTATACATGGAACGGCACAACCAGCGACTGGCAACTCTCTACCAACTGGACGCCTAGTCGAACACCTGCTTCAAATGACATTCTTGTTTTTGATGCAACCGCAACTGTCAAAGCACTCACCAACATAGCTTCTCAATCAGTGGGCAGAATCCAGATAAGTGGCAGTTCCACTTATTCTTTTGAGTCTCCTTCTAGTCAAGTCATTTCGCTCACGTCCACCACCGGAAATGCTTTTGAAATTCAGAACGGCTCGAGTTTATCTGTCGGTTCTTCCAGCTTCCCGCTGGGCATCACCCTGCCAGCGTCAGGTGCCGCAAGTGTAGGTGGTAAACTGAACTTGATCAATGGAAGTTTCTCTGTTGGAAACGGAACTTTGATACTTCATACTGACCCCGCTCCACTAACCAGAGTTTCTGGCCAAGTGACTATGAGTAGTGGATCTATTTTGCAATTTGGCATAAGCGGTGTCGCAGAGACTACCGCAAGAATTGTACTGCCGTCCCCCATTTTTTCCGGATCGCTTAGCATTGCATCTATCGTTGTAAACCGGGCGAATGGCGCTGAGTTAAATAACCAAGTGATTAATTTATCAAGCGGTATTACCTTCACGCGTGGTGATTTGGTTGTGCCTAACAGTGGTACTCTTATTTTCGGAACCTCTGCCACCGATCCGGCTCTATCAGAATCTTCTAATAGCAAAATTGTGGGCTATGCCGAAATGCTTTCAAGAGTAATCTCTACTGGTGCCATAGATTTTCTGGGCTTTCAGATGGCTGGAGGGACAGACAATCTTAATAACATCGTGATCAAGAGAAGAACGGGGACCCCAGCAGTGTTCAATGCCATTCCGAGCATTGCAGTCTATTGGACAATTTCTACGGGGTTTGAACCCATTTCGGGCAGAGCCATCAATTTCAAATGGCTTAGCTCCTTTGATGGTATCTACAACTCTACTATTCAATTCAGAACCTTTATTAACAATGGCGCCCCCGGTTGGAACGAATTGCCACCACAGCAACTTCTTGCATCGAGCGGTGACCCACGAATATCACAGTCGGTTAATACCACTTTGTTCGGGAATCATGATTTGACGCTAACTGATCAAAGTGCCACATTGCCAGTCGAGCTTACCTCCTTCAAGGTGATGGCATCTGCTACGCACATCAAGCTAGTCTGGCAAACCAGCTCTGAAAAAAATAACGAATCGTTTTTTGTGGAAAAGCTGGGACGCGACAATTTGTTTCGAACTATCGGGAAACTGCCTGGTGCCGGTACCACCTTAGTGCGCCACAACTATTCATTCGAAGATGAAAAACCATTTGTGGGTGACAACTACTATCGCCTCAAACAAGTGGATATCGATGGCGCCTTCTCTTACTCAAAGGTTGTTTCCACGTTCTTTGATGGACGATCAATTAGCGGGCACGCTGTTTACCCAAACCCAGCCGATGGAATGGTCATTTATTTTGAGAATATAGAAGAGGAATTTGATGCGTATATTAGTGACTTTTCAGGCACCAGTCTATTCCAATTCAGTCTATCCTCTGAACACCCATTTGTTGATCTCAGCGAACTTAAGTTAAAGAGTGGGCTCTACCTTATTCAAATACGTGATAAGAAAGGTAGCAGCAGTTTTCAAAGATTAGTGGTTAAATAAGAATTCAAGGGGTTCTTTCAAGGTTCTTCAATATCTCCTCTGTCATCTCCTCAAGACCGAATTGATGCTTCCATCCCCAATCTTGTCGAGCAGCAGAATCGTCCATTGATTTAGGCCATGAATCTGCGATCGCTTGCCTAAAATCGGGTTTGTAAGAAATCGAAAATTCGGGAATATGTTTTTTAATGGTAGAGGCGATCTGTGCTGGGCAAAAACTCATTGCTCCGATATTGTAACTGGTGCGTACCTTCACTCTTTCGGCAGGTGCTTCCATCAAATCAATCGTGGCCTTCACAGCATCATCCATATACATCATGGGAAGGTACGTATCAGCAGCTAAAAAACATTCGTATTTTTTTTCCTTCAACGCTTTGAAGTAAATGTCGACTGCATAATCTGTAGTACCTCCTCCGGGGGGTGTTTTATATCCAATCAACCCCGGATACCGGAGACTTCTTACATCTACACCGTAACGCCTGAAATAATACTCACACCAAAGTTCACCAGCCAATTTAGTAATCCCATAGACGGTAGTTGGGTCCATGATCGTGTCTTGCGGAGTATTTTGTTTAGGGGTTGTTGGGCCAAAGGCTGCAATGGAACTGGGCCAATACACTTTGTGAAGTTTAAGTTCATGTGCCGCTTCTAACACAAACAATAGACTCTCCATGTTTAGCTTCCAGGCCCAGCGCGGATCCTTCTCGCCTGTTGCCGACAGCAAAGCTGCCAAGTGATACACTTGCGTTATCTCGTTTTTTTTTAATAGTTCGAAAAGCTTGTCACGTTGCATCACGTCAAACTTCTCATAAGGTCCTTCTTTCAAAATGCCTTGAGCATCTTTAATATCGGATGCTATGACATTTTCCTGACCATAAATTCGCCAAAGACCCTGCGTGAGCTCTGAGCCCAGTTGGCCACCAGCACCTATCAATAAAACCTTTGTTTTTTTCATGTGTATTTCTTTGTTTTGATTTTTTCGTTTTCGGTTCAATTTGTTATGGTTCTGACGTAGTCTCCCTTACCCAAAGTGGGTTCGGTATTGATTTCAATAATAATAACAGTGTTAAGAGAGTAAATTTTCAT
>JAJTGQ010000036.1 GCA_021299455.1 Flammeovirgaceae bacterium
ACCTTTTACCTTACCATTCTTTTTGGTCATTTTAGACCCGCAGTGAATGCAGTTTTTTTATTCATAGCTTTGATTTGACCTAAAGCTATGGCATTCAATAATTTGCAAGGTTTCCAGCCTAATAAATGTCCATTAAGCCTACATTTAGCAATTCTGATAGGTGCCTGACTGTTAGGTTCGCTAGACTTGATAAATTTTACTGGTTTCGAAATTTTGAATACGGGGTAACGCTCCACCGACCCAACTCCTAAAGCACTATTTTCAGCAGGTATCTGTAAGTTTTTAAGTCGAACACTTCCCCCTTTCTGATAGACTCCAAACTTTGTGTCGCTAAGCTGGCACCACTGCCTGTTTTTTGTGGCATTGTAAAAGAACCATTTAGTTTTTTTTGTAAAGTGCATCTCATAGACTAAATGCTTTTTCTGTCGGTAGGCACATTCAGTATCCCACTATGCGATAAATGGCTTGAAGTTTTTATTGCTCACCAAAAAGTTTATCTAGTTGTGATTTGTAGTGTCCGCCCACGGGTATCTCCAAATCCTTTAGCAACAACTTGCGGGAACTTAACTCGGTAATCATTTTTGCGTTCACCATGAATGATTTGTGCACCCGCACAAACTCCTGAGGACTTAGCTCATTCTCTAACTCCTTCATTGTTTTCTTGATCAGGTGCGTTTTTGCGGAGGTAACAATTTTTATATAGTTGCCAATGCTCTCTAAATACAGCACGTCTATATACTTTACTTTTTTAGGAATTCCATTTTCTTTAAATTGAAAAAAACCACCTGATAGCTGCTCTTCTGTTGTGTTTGCTGAACCAGCAATTATTTTATCAACCGCTTTCAAAAAACGACTGAACGTGAAAGGCTTAACTAGGTAGTCTACCGCATCGTACTCGTAACTTTTGGCAGCATACTCGCTATGGGCGCTGATGATAACAACTTTTGGCCGACTTTGGAGAGAGTCGAGCAATTCAAGCCCAGACAGTTCCGGCATTTCCACATCTAAAAAAAGTAGATCTACTGGATTACTGCGAAGGTAATCGCGAGCCTGCAGCGGATTGCTACTGCTGTACACCCAAACTAATTGGCCGACCTTGGCAATATAGTTTTTCAATACTATGTGCGAGGGAGGTTCGTCATCTATAATGACGCATTTAATTTTTATCATAGTGGTATCCAATGATCTCTTATGTATTTATGAAGCAATACGAATATATAGTTCCACTTTATAGGTTGTTTTTGTTTTGGAATTGGTTAGGTAATGCCTTAGCGGATAGCTGTATTGTAATCGCTCTTGCAAATTGGCCAACCCCGTTCCGGTAGAGGGTTTATGCGGCAATCTATTTTCCGGGATGCTGTTAATTACCTGCAAGCGAATTTCCTTTTGGGTAACCCTCAAAATTATTTCGACATGGCTTTCCTCATTGGTTGATACCACTCCATATTTAAAGGCATTTTCAATAAGATTGATGAATGCCATCGGAATTATTCTAATGCCGTCAATATTACCATTAACATCAAATTTGACAGAACATTTTTCGCCTGCCCTAAGTCTTTCAAACGCAATAAAGTTCTCGATGAACTCTACCTCTTCTTCAAGATACACCCACTCTTGCCGCAAACTTTCAACCTGGTAGCGGGTTAGGTGTGAAAGTTTTAAAATCAATTCCGGGGTGTCTGGTTGCCGCTCCAACGCACTGGCATAAATAGCATTGAGTGTATTATAAAGAAAATGCGGATTGACCTGGCTGCGCATGAGCGCCTGTTCCTTCATGGCCAGCTTACCCAGTAGTTTTTGGTAGTCTAGTTCTTTTTTTGTTTTTACAACCAGTAACATGCCAGTAGTAAAAGAACATAGCAATAATACTTGTTGCATCCAATAACCCAAAAATTCCTTCGCGTTAAATCGATACAACAAAAAATCACTATAAGCCGCGAGGCAAGCTGCCAAAACAATTACGATCAGGTAAAGTTCCCATTCATGTCGCGTTTGTAATAATTGGTAAAACGCAACAGCACACAGCGCCAGCCCAACAGGTAAACCGAGTGACAAGCCATATTGACATACTGGCAAATACGCCAAAATGAGGAGCGCACCAATCAGCACGTGAGGTAGAATAGCCAACGAACGACCCCGGTACTGCATATGGCAAAGTTAACGTGATTTTTGTGGATTTAATGATTCCGGTTCGTCAACAAAAGATATGGTTTGTCAACTAATACGATAGATTGTCACTATTAGTTGGTGCAAGTTATGGAGGATTGCACCTTTAAGGTAAAGAAGCCGTAAAACTGCAAGTATGGTATTCAATAACAAACAGAAATTATTAGCGATGAAAACAAAATTAGTGGCTTTTTTCTTCACTTTAGGTTGCTGTATCAGTTCTGCCCAAACCGTTACAGACTATATGACATTGACAGGAACTGTATTGGACCAGGCTTCAAAAGAACCCTTACCATTTACAGGTATCGGCATCACCCACTCAAATATTGGCACCAGTGCCAACGAAAGCGGAAGTTTCTCTGTTCGCATACCGGTTTCACTGCGAAACGAAAAGCTTCGGTTTGTTTTTCTTGGCTATGAGGAGAAGGAAATAGATATAAAAGAAGCCGTTTCGCCTTTGGTAGTGTTGCTTATCTCCAAACCAGTGCAGTTGAGTGAAGTGGTGGTAAGTCCACTGGCTCCAACCGAGTACCTACGCCAAGCAGTAGCCAATATTGCAGCAAACTATAACGAAGATGCATATTACTCAACCTTATACATTGCAGAACGCGGAACAGAGAACGGGATATACCACCTAAATAACGAAGCTTTAGCAAAAGTGTACCATCCGGGTAATAAAACGGATAAAAAAGATTCTTTACAAATTTCGATAATTAATGCCCGCTCTGCCGGAGATGTGCGCCCTATGCAGTTTCTGAAGAGAAAGGTCGAGAAGCGCAAAGAGAAAGAAATCAAAAGGGCAGCCAAAAAAGGAGAAGCATTTGATGATGATGCCTATGATATTGGGCCAGTAACGATGTCGGTTAGTCCTTATGAAATTTTGAATGAATTGAGTATTAGTGCGAAAGAGATTCCGCACTTCATGCAGGAGAAGAATTTTTCAAACTACGATTACAAACTAATCGAGGGAACCATTTACCAAGGCCGCGAAATGCTCGTAATTCGTTTTGAACAAAAGATGTCAGTGAAAGATATGCTGATGGATGGAGACATCTATCTTGATGCAGAAAACTACGCGGTGGTAGCCTTAAAGGCAGGCTTCAGTAAAGCGGCACAAAAGCAAACTATGAATGGTTTGATGAAGGCCGTGCTATTCGTGATGGGCTATAAACTGGAATTTCCCAAAACCAGATTCCAGAGTTTTTACAAATGGTATGAAGGTCGGTGGTATTTTAGCCACGCCCAGTATTATTTGGATGTCTACATCGAGAAAAGAAAGATGTTTAAAGAGAATGAGAAGGCACGAGTTAAATTATCAAATGAGCTGGCGGTAATCGATTTTAGCCTCGTTCCAAGTGCCACACCTTTCAGTAAGGAGACTGTTTTGGGCACCAAGCAAAAGATCAAAACCTTTACTAAATTTTATGATCCTGACATTTGGAAAAATTATAACGTCATAACCCCAAAAGATTTGACACCTGTAAATTGAAGTGACACAACTTTAAATGCCGATAAAGAATGCAACTTATTATTGAAAATCTATCGAAAACGTACAACAACGGCACACGTGCTCTGCATAATGTTTCGCTCACTATCAGTAGCGGCATGTTTGGCTTACTGGGCCCTAACGGGGCAGGTAAATCTACGCTCATGCGCATTATTGCAACGCTACAGCATGCCGACAGCGGCACGGTGAAATTAGACGGATTGGATGTGCTGAAAAACAAAGAAGACATAAGGCAGTACCTGGGCTATCTTCCACAGGAGTTTGGCGTGTATCCAAGCATATCTGCCCACAGTCTGTTGGATTATATGGCAGCCTTAAAAGGAATCACAAATAAAAAGCAGAGAAAAGAACTCGTAGACGCACTGTTGCAACGGGTGAACCTTTATGAGCAACGCAAGAAACGGGTGAGTAGCTTTTCGGGCGGGATGCGACAGCGATTTGGCATTGCGCAGGCATTGATCGGTTCCCCTAAATTGATAATAGTGGATGAACCCACCGCAGGGCTAGACCCGCAAGAGCGCAATCGCTTCTATAACTTACTGTCTGAGATTGGTGAAACCGTAATCGTTATCCTGTCAACCCACATAGTGGAAGATGTAAAAGAACTTTGCCGCGATATGGCCATCATCAACAAAGGAGAAGTGTGCTTCAAAGGCTCACCCGGTATGGCGCTCGCGATGGTGAAGGATAAAGTGTTTGAGAAGGTTATCGATAAAAGTGAGTTGGAGAGTTATCGAAAAGACTATCAGGTAATTTCCAATAAATTATATGAGGGCAGGCCAAAAATACACGTGTTCAGTCCTGTGCCAGTGCCCGGGTTTGAACTTGTTCCTGCCGACCTGGAAGACGTGTTCTTTATAAAAATTTTAGGCATTTGATAAACTTCAACAGATGATAAAAACCATAGTCGCTTTCGAGGTGAAGTATAGCCTGCGTAATTGGGCAATCTATTTTATCTGCCTCCTTTTGTTTTCCGGAGTGATGTTTGCCGTTTTGAGTGATCACTTTTCTTTTGGTGGGAGCATCGAAGGGCTACAGCGGAATTCACCCTTCGCCATTGCCCTTTGGTCGATCACAATCGCTCAATTTTCGCCATTCTTCCTGTCTGGATTAATAAACCAGACCGCGCTGCGAGATTTTCAATCGCAATACCACGAGTTTATTTTCACCAAGCCGATAAGCAAGGCCCAATATCTTTTGGGGCGCTTGGCAAGCACGTGGCTGTTGGGAATGCTCTTTGTTCTTATGGTGCCCCTGGCTGTGGTTTTGGGCAGCCACTTATTTTACGATAACCAAGAGCAGGTCAATTCGTTTTCGTTCGCCCCGTATATAGAGGCATTTTTCTACTTCAGCTTACCAAACGTTCTCATTTTTAACACCATTCTCTTTTCAGTTGCAATTGCTTCCAGGAAAATTGCGGTATTGTTGGGGGCAGCCGTAGTCTTGTTTGTAATCATGTTTGCTGTTATTGGTATTTCCCTTGCCGACCCTGAAAGTGTGCTTGTTTCTTTTTTTGAGCCTTCAGGTTTTGTCTTGCATAAACATATTACCCGTCTTTGGAGCTTTCAAGAGAAGAACCATTCAATGTTCGGATGGCACTGGTGGCTTGTTATTCACAGGATTTGCTGGCTTACGGTAGCCGCGTGCTTGTTTCTTTGGGCGTTTCGTAAGTTTAAGTTTCAGTTGGAAAACGGCCAGTCTGCAACGAGGGCGGGTGTAGAAAATATAGGCAACACCCGCTTTGATGGAGTTGCACTGCCCTACACGTTGCCAGAAAATTCCGCATGGTCACGATGGACACAGGCTTTTGTTGCCAGCCGAACTGAAATAGCCTACCTGTTCAAAAGTAAAGTGTTTCTGATTTTAGTGGCCTTGTGCATACTTCAATCTATCAGCAGCATCACTACGCTTTCCTCTTGGAATCCGGAAGGCACGATCAATTACCCCACAACCGGTATTGTGCTGGAGAACTTCTCAGCTTCCATTATGATCGTAATCTATGCAATTGTGGTGATCTATGGCGGTCTGTTGGTTCATCACGATCGAGATTCGAAGATGCACCCCATACTGGATTCGTACAACATGCCTAGCTGGGCTTTCTACTTCAGTAAATTGCTTGCCCTCTCGATGGGACTGCTGGCCATTATTTCAGGCTGTATGGCGTCTGGAATAATTGCACAGGCTGCAATGGGTTATTATCGCCTTCAGCTTGACCTGTACCTGCTGCAGCTTGTTGTAGTTACGTTCGCGGGCACATTACTGCCGATTATGGTTTTAAGTTTCCTCGTCCATTCACTGGTGGCCAACCGCTACGTAGCCTTTATGATTGTGGGCTTTATCCTCATCCTGGTTCATATGGTTTTACCCGAAGTTGAGTTTAATGACCATCTGCTCTTATACTCGTCATTGCCATCATTCATTTATTCTGATTTTAACGGGCTAGGTCCTTATAGAGAAACACTGCTCTTCCACGTTGCATATGGCATATCTGTTTCGGCAGTGTTAATAGTAATCACGATTTTATTCTGGCGAAGGGGTGAAGACCAACTGTTCCGTTATAGGTGGAGTACCGCCAAAGAAACTTATAGAAAATCCATGCGTATGCCCCTGGTAGCCGCGTTGCTTTTCTGGATGGTCATCGGTGGGTACATTTTCTACAATACACATATTCTCAATTCGCCATCAAATGAAAACGCCTTTCTGCAAAAAGCAGCGTATGAAAAGCAGTATAGCCACTATGAAGACTTAGACCAACCGCGCATCACCTCTGTCAACTACAGCGTAAACATTTTTCCGGGTGACAGAAAAATGACATCTACAACTCAATTTTGGATGCGCAATAAAACCAGTCACCCCATCGATACACTCTTTTTTACTTTGAATGTTGAACGAGGCCTTACCCAAAAAGTAATGGTTGAAAAAGCAAGTGAATTGAGGATAGACCAAAAACTCGGGGTTGCCATATACAAACTCAACAGCCCACTGCAGGTAGGAGATTCGTTGTCTGCTATTGCGAAGGCATCGTATACCATTGAAGGTTTTGAGAACGAAGTGAGCAGCCCACTAATAAACGAGAATGGGACATTTATTAATAGCTCTATGGTTTTGCCGATTATTGGTTATGCCCGAGTGCAAGAGTTGACAAAAAAAGAAGATCGGGAAAGATATGGTTTACCGCCACAGGGCGCTCAGCCGCGACCCGATGATCTTGTTGCCCGCAGAAACCAGTATTTTATCAGCGATGCCGATTGGATATCCATGCAAACCACCGTCAGCACCAGCGAAGACCAAATAGCCATAGCCCCCGGTAAACTGTTGAGGCAGTGGAAAGATGCGGGACGAAATTATTACCGCTATGCCCTTGATAAACCTGTTCTCCATTTTGCAACCTTCACCTCAGGCAAATACCAAGTACACCGTGAAAAGTGGAATGAAGTGGACATAGAAATTTATTATGACGATGATCATAGCTACAACATTGAACGGATGGCTAAGGCAATGCGAACTTCGCTGGACTATTGCAGCAGTCAATTTGGCCCTTATCCACACAAGGTTGCTCGCATTATTGAGTTCCCGAGGTACGAGATTTTTGCCCAGTCGTTCGCTACTACCATGCCTTATTCTGAAGGGATTGGTTTTATTGAAAACGTAACAGATGAAAATTCACTCGGCCTAATGCAACATACGGTTGCACACGAAATAGCACACCAGTGGTGGGCACATCAGGTGGTGCCAGGGTATGCTGCAGGGGCATCGTTTGTTACAGAAACATTGGCTCAATACTCCGCATCATGTATTTTGGAAAAACTCGAAGGCGAAAAGAAGAACCTAGCTTTTGTTTTACACGATCGCAGCAGCTACATGACCAACCGTGGCCGATTGAGCGAACCAGAAAACGCCTTGGTATTTGTGGAAGACCAGCCAAACGTGTACTACAACAAAGGCACACAAGTCATGCATGCTTTAAAGAAGTTAATTCGAGAAGATAGTTTGAACCACGCCATTAAGCGTTTCTTTGCCGATAATGCTTATCAACTGGCTCCCTACACAACCGGGAAGGAACTATTGGGTTATTTACGCGTTGTCACCCCCGATTCGCTTCGTTATTTTATCACCGATCAGTTTGAGTTAATTACCTTCCACGACAATGCAGTCAAAGGTGCACAGATAAAATTATCGCGCGGCATGTTCGAGGTATCCATTGATTTGCAGTGCCGCAAATACAGGGTTGATGGCAAGGGGTTTGAAAACGAAATACCCATTAACGACTATGTAGAGGTCACAGCGTTTTATGATGGGGATAAATCAGTTACTAAAACCGTTAAGGCTTCTTCGGAAAGTATGAAGGTTTCATTTCTAGTGCCCGGCAAACCAACACGAGTGGTTGTTGATCCCAATAACCTAATGATGGACCGCTTTCAGGAAAACAACGTCTTTAACATTCCCTGACGAAGCATTGAAAGTCCATGTAAGCCTAAATTAGTTTGACTGTTATTTAAAGCTGCATTTTTGCCTATTTTCATTTGACCTATTTTGGTTTCATCATTTTATGATTCATAACATATTTTATCACGGTTTCGGTATTCATTGAATTCAATTTAGCCTGTTCAACATAAATGTTTGGCAGAACAGGGTTGATATCCTTTGAATTTCCGTTTGCTCTTGTAAACAGGGCTGAAGAAACCCAACAGCATATATTCGAATGGGGTAACCAAACGGGCACATTTTCGCCTAAGTCATTCGGACACTCGGCTGTTGGCTGCCCTATTAGTGTAGCCAATTTAAAATCCTCTATTGCATTTGCGGTCATCATAGCACTACTGAAAGTTCCATTACCTATGATGATCCAAACGATTCCCTTGTACCTTAAATCATTTGATTTGGGGATGGTTAGAGTGTCCTTAGGCTCTTTAGCAAAATCGAATAATTCCCCATTCTTATGTTCGAAATAATCTTTCAGCCCCGACTTCTCAACTGCAAAACTTCTGGCGTACCAAGGAAGCATCTGCTTGAAATTGTCCTTATACTCCTGGCTTACCATCCATTTCTTTTCGGCTGCCATTCTGTATGGTTTAGAGTTGAAGTAGTGTAATAAACTATCGCCATATTCACTATTACCTCCTCCATTTTTCCTCAGATCAACCACAAGTAATTTTGTTTTTTTACTTTGGATGTCTTTAAATGTCTCTTGCAGAAATTTGCTAAATTTCTCGCCAGAAGTGATTCCCATAGTTTTAAAGTCAATTACGGCAATAGAATCGTTCAATCTTTGGTAGGTAATAACATCGTCAAAGTTTTCGGTCTTGGGTGTTTGATCGCTATTTGTCAATTGAGTTTCTGGGTTAACTCCTTCAATTTTAAGATTTGATTTCTTATGGTTCTTGTCAATAGTTTCAATGGTGAATGGTGCATCAATATTGTTGAGCCATAAAAATTTGGCAAACTGTTTTGAAACCTGTTTTGCTTTCCAGGCAGATAGTCCACCTACATAGGAAGTAAAATTTCTGAAAAGTGAATCAGCAGATTTGCCGTTTATCGATAGAATAACCTCGTCTTTTTTTACTGTAATAGACTTATCGGAAGTCGAAACAACAAAGAGAGAATCGTTTCTGAACTCACACTCGAGCGGAAAAATCGTCCCTCCCTTTTGAAAATAGTGATGATATTCTTTCTCGGGGAACACCGCTTGATGGTGTGCTATGTTGTAGGCACCCTGCAACTGTAGTAGTTTCTTATAAAATAGGATAGGCTCAAGGGACTGATTTTTTTTAATATCATTGGCAATGCTGTCAATTTTTATTTTTGATGAGTACATATAAGGATAAGGACATATTTTTTCAACGGTGCGTACATAATAGTCTACGTCTTCACTTATTTGTTCCCTATTTAGAGGCTTGTCGGGTAGTTTTGTTTGTGTTCTCTCATCTACTGCTTTTCGAACGGCTTCTCGGATTGAACACCCTGTCATTGTCAAGAGAAAAGTTGAACTTAGAAGGACTGCTGCCCCCCACGAAACGGAAACTTTATTTCTTCTCATATTGATTTAAGGTTATTTTCGTTAAGATGTAAATTATTGGCAAAGGGTTGCATGTAAAATGAATTCTACTGATGCTTTTTTGTAGCTTGCATCTTAACCTTGAAAAAGGTTACGGCAGGTAAATGGACTTAAAAAACCTTTCGACAAGTCGCAGCTCCACAGCTCGCTGTAGCTGAGATTCGAGAAACTTCAAAGTATGCATTTCTAAAGGACAGTTTTAGTTGAAGACAAAAATACCCTGCAAAATTCATCTAAACTAAAACAAACTATGCAAACTTTGATCGTACTTGCTGTTTATAACTAATACCGATAGGTATAGAAACACCCGTGGTAAGCAAACATGTGTCAGTGGCATTCCGCACAAATAAAGGATTGACCAAATAACTTTTATGGACACGGATAAATCCGTAAGGCTCCAGTCTCACCGTGATATCTTTCATTGTTAAATGAAGAGTCAAAGTCTTGGTTCGGCCATGTACTTTTAGGTAGTTTCCAAAAGCTTCCACATGGGTTACTTCTGCTGGCGCAAAGGCTTCGTTGGTCGCTTGATCGAAAGTAATCCTTTCGGGCAGAACTCGTTGGGGATGGTTGTCCATTTTTACTATCGCTTTTAAAAAGCGCTCAAACCCAATTGGTTTTAATAAGTAATCAATTACCTGAAAATTAAATGCTTCGAGAGCAAATTCACTGTAAGCAGTGGTGAAGATCACCTTTGGTTGATACGAAAGAAGCGACAGCATGGATAGCCCGCTGATGCCGGGCAATTGGATGTCCAGAAAGAGTAGGTCAATGGCGTTTTGCTCTAAGTATCGCACAGCCGAAAGTGCATCAAAGAAAGTTGCCTTTACCTCGATGTTTCCTGATTTCTGGCAATAGTTTCCCAGAAGGGTTTGCGCATCCGGTTCATCCTCAACAATTACAGCTCGGATGATTTTATAATTCGATTTGGAGGCTTGCATGGAATGTATTTTCTTTTTTATCAAATGTAAGCGTGTGTCGGTTTGGGTAAAGAAAGTCTAAGCGCTTCTTTAGATTTTCTATTCCCGTTCCATTTCTTTTCATTTCGAGGTCGCCAATCGGATTGAATGTTTGTACTAGTAGCGAGCCATTTTTCTGTATAAGTTCTATATAAATTACACCAACATGCTGCGCCAGTACGCCATGCTTAAAAGCATTCTCTACCAACGTCATCAGCATGTTAGGCGCTACTTTTAGCTTTGGGGTATCAATCTGGCAACTGAAAGCAACCGTCATGTTTGGGGGCAACCTCCGTTTTTCAAAATAAATGTAGTGCTGTAGAAAATCTACTTCTTCCTGTAGGGTCACTTCATCGGTGGTCTCCATTTTGAGTTGATACCTGAGCAAATCCGACAATTTTAAAATCATTTCTGCCGCTTCATTACTTTGCCGTGTTGCTTTGAAATAAATACTATTCAGAGTATTAAAAAGAAAATGTGGATTCAGTTGTCTTTTTAATAATTGTAACTCTGCCTGTGCTTTTTGGTACCGATACTCCTGCATCTCTACCCTTCGTCCGATGAATTCTCGTACCGACTGCGCGTAGGCCGCCAACAATAAAATGAATGTTAAACTGATTACATGCAAGTTCAGGCTGATGGGGCCAAAATCGGGTCCTGCAAAGGGGCTTACGTACTCGGCAGTTGCAGCGCCCAAAGCGACTAACAGTATAAGGGAAACAATGTAACGAAGGTATTTTCTTTTACTGAAAAGCGTAATGCCAAGCCAGTGCCCTATCGCTACAACGATAAAATAGAGCGTTGCCAATAAGGGTTGAATAGCTATCGTAATAAATGCGTAATTGAACTTTGCATTGTTCAGTATAACAGAAACTGTTATGACAGAAGCTATCGCAAATAGTACCAGCCATTTGGAAGTACTTTTCAAAAGCCTGGTACTTTCAAGAAAACTTTTCATTCTTTTTACTGGACACAATTTGATTCACCAAAGTAATATTTATATAAGCAAATGGAATTCCGTCCGCGTAAATATCCCCCAAACAAACGAAAATAAAATCGAAGATTTTGAATTTTTCCGCTTTGATGAATTCAATTCGTCAAAGAGTTATTTAATTAATGTAAAAACGATTCAAGTCAACATATAAACTCGGCTTTTTTCGAATTGATACTATTGTTTTGAGCCAGAAACCAAACAAAAATTTTACTTATGAAAACGAATCTTAGAATCATATTTCCTTTAGGCGGCCCAGTAGCAACTAAGCTTTTAATGGCTTCACTCTCGATTATGGCAGTGCTGTTCTTACTAGCCTCCTGTAATTCCAAAAGTGATCCAAGCCCTTCTTCGGCTAAGGTGCTGGAGACACTCAACAATCAGGGGTTTGGCAACTTGATCACGCCCATTTCTTCATTGACTCCCACTTCAAGCACAGCCGATCTGGCGACTCTTAATGCCTTTGTAGCTGACAAGCAGATTGTGGCACTGGGCGAATCTACGCATGGTACGAGTGAGTTCGTTACGTTTCGTCACCGGATGATTCAGCATATGGTGCAACAATTGAATTTTCGGGTTCTTTCGGTAGAGACGAATTTTTCCACAGCACAAGCCATCAATGAATACATCCTTGGAGGTACCGGCACAGGCTTAGATGTGGTGCAGAGTATCAAAAACAGTTGGGTGTACGATAATCAGGAGTTTGTTCAACTCATTGAATGGCTGCGGACATATAACAGCGGGCAGTCTGCCGCAAATAAGGTTACTTTTTATGGTTTTGATAATCAAGCATGTGAACCGAGTGCGAAGCGCGTTCAGGCATACATATCACAATATGATCCATCATACTTATCAGCATTTAACACTACATCCAAGCACTTTCTCAACGACTTTGAGGAATATTTTACGAAGTACAGCAATGAGCAATTATTGAAAATTCTTCCAACCTCGGTGTCTGACTTTCGAAATCAGTGGAATACGATCAGCACATATTTTCAATCCAACAAGGCAGGGCTTATTGCCAAAAGCGGAGAGCGGGCATACGAATTAACATTACGCCATTGGAAGATAGTTCAACAATCTTTCAATGGATTTATTTACGTTGAAGACGAATTGAAGAGTTTCAATTACAGGGATACCACAATGGCGGACAACGTGGATTGGATTCGGAAGTTTGAGAACAGCAAGAAAATGATACTTTGGGCTCATGCAGGGCATTCCGGAAATAACAATACGACCACCACGCAAATGGGCTATCATTTGAAACAGCGTTATCAGGCAAACTACTATACGGTGGGCTTCTTTACCAATGGTGGAAGTGTGCGCGTAATAGACTTAGACAAGAAACTGGGTGTGACGAAAATTGACCCAAAGCCCGAGCACGTGATTACACAAGCCTTTGCCTTAGGAAAGTGGTCGCAGTTCTTTCTGCCAGTTTCAGCAGTAAATGCAAATGTTGAGTTAAGCAAACTTTTTTCAACGCCCCAAAAAGTCTACTTCATAGGTTCAACACTCGAAAAGTCAACCGTAGAACAGAAACTAGGTGTTTACTACGATGCTATTGTTTTTATAGAGAAGACAAACGGCACTACGCCCAATTAAAAAGTGTGCGAAAAGTGCCGGTTAGGTGAAGCAAAAAGTTTCGCCTAACCGGTGCTGATTTGTTCCGTTTTTGAAGGACTGTTTTTAAACACAAACTAAACTTTCCAAATGAAGGCACTTCGTATTACACTCGTTATTTTGGTTTTATTGAGTAAGTTCTCCTATGCCCAACATGATTCGTCTAACTACTTTTATCCAAAGTTGAGAATAGATATTCCGCTCATGGATGTAAATCATTGGCGCAATGCAGCCTACACTGGTGCCAATCACCTTTGCACTACTGCTGACTGCCAACCCAATTTTGGTGATTGGGCGTTCAGTATCTACAAAAACCCAAGTATGTTTCAGGCCACGGCCTTGAATTTAAGTGCAGAGCAAACTACTGCCTGGGCCAGCCAGCTATTAAGTAACCGAGTCATTAAGCCAAAAACATTGACAGGCAAAGCTGGGAATATTTTGGTGTCGCAATTCTTTTCCGCCATCAGTACGCTGGTCATCTTGCAGGGTTTGCCCTTTGGCCAGAGTTGGTTGCATGAAGAATATCACAGGTCAGTGATGGCCACTAATCGCGTGGGAAGTAGAAATCCATTTGATGACTTTTCAATCGATATTAGCAATGGATCGGTATCCGACATTTACGACTATGAACTCAGTAGGTTTAAAAAAGGCGATAAGAACTCATTCACCCGAATGCTGATTGCGGGAGGTGAAGGGGAACTGCTGGCGGCAAGAGGCTTTCAAGAATACAATTTCTTTTTTGATGGAAATCTGCCTACCGAAATGAAGGCCATTCTATACACCACGGCTTTCGTAAATTACTTTAATGATACCTACGCAAAAATTGATTCAATGAATATTGAAGGCAACCGCAATGACGGTAGTAGTATTTTAAAAAGAGACTTTACAGGTCACGATTACAGCGGCTGGATTTGGCACCTGTTTAAACCTGACGCTCCATACGAATCGCTGGGGACACATCCTTCGGGGGTAGGCATCAACCGCTACATCACGTCAGATAGATTGAACAGTGAAGAAAAAAGTTACTATGAGAATGCTAAGTCTAAAGCATGGACGAATTGGCTCTCGCCCATGTATTTTGGTTTCAGAAAAATAAAATTAAAGGAGCATGTTTTTGTAAATTTTGCGGTACAATACCAGCCCACTTCTTTTGGGATAGACCAGAATGTACTGGTGTATTATAGAAACAAAAGAGGTAAATGGTCTTTCGGCTATCACAACTATCAGAATTTTAAAAACGACTTTTATTCTTTGGATTTATCATGGATAGACAAAAAATTTCCCTCGCTGGAAAAATGGAGCTTTACCAGTCGAGTGATGTTAGGTAACCAACCCAAGAATCAGGAATTTAAAACCGGAAGTTCGCAGTTTTTTGGGTTGGCGTCAGTTACCGCCTATTATAAACCAAAGCAAAAGATAAGTTTTTATGGGCAGTTGCAAGCAAAGTCGGAGGGATGGGTGGCCGGAGATGAGTATTTGAGGGAAATGATGAGAGTAAGGTTGGGTCTTCGAATAGAAATATAATTAAACTCGAATTGTGCAATAGAGATTTTGTGGCATTGTTGACGAACGAAAATCAATGACTTAAGCCATAAATACGAAAGCCGAGTTGGTGATTTTCATTATCAGGTCAGATCATCTCATTTTTTCTTAACCCAAATCAAGAGCTAGGGACGGCATTCTTGACTTGAATCAATCGTTAGTCATAGTATTTTGCAGACTTTTGTGAAAAATAAAACACAAATGAAAATCATGAAAATGATGGCAGTTGCACTTCTAGGAAGTGTGCTGTCGGTGCAAGCGCAAGATCCTTCACTCGCAAGGGTAGCAAAAATTCAAGGCAAAGAGGTCTACATTTTAAACCAGCCTTTACGCCAGTATGAGACGGTGGCCACTATTAAAACGAGCCCCAAAATTATTTCACTTTTAACGAGAGGGGTCGTAAACGAGACCATCTCCGACAAAGCGAATCAGTTTGTAAGAAAGTCGGCTCGAAAAGTAAAGAAGTCGAATACTGCTTTCGATGCGATCATCTATTCGGGAGGCAAAACAGCCCAGGCCATTCGTTTTACCGATGTAGCCACACCAGAGAATAGCGGAATAGCTACCGTAACTAAGATTTTGGGAGTTACTGCCTATGTACTTGCGGAGCCGATTCAGTCCTACTCAGTAAAGAATTCTTCGTATGGTGGAATCAAACTCATCCCCTTTATCACCTACGGCATAGTCAACAACTCTATTGAGAAAGATGTGATGACGTTTGCCAAAAAAACAAAGAAAGAAGATGTGCAAGCAACAGCCATGGTTTACTCTACCGGCAGAAACATAGCTGGGATTTCACTCAAGTAAGCACCTTTATTTTTACGAGACCGCCTTGAAACTCTGAGGCGGTCTTTTTTTTGTGTTTGATGAGATGAGGGTACTAAATGCGCTGGTAGAAAAAAGTTGTCGAATCCATTTTTAGTTAGTCGCTTACAATCGCTGTGTAAACTTCAAATAATAAGTTTAAATAATCGACTCATGGTGTCGTGAACGTTGGCATTCACGCAAAAAAAGGAGGGATTTTTGTATTAAGAATAGAACACTTTATACAAGTAAAGCACTATTTTCGTGCCGATGCTAAACACAGAGATCAACCGGTACCTAGAGACCATCAAAATAATTTGTCCTGAAATACAAAAAGCGGAGTTAACAAAATTTGGCCAAACACTAACTGTAACTCATCTCTCTGAAAAGGATGTTTATCTGGAGGCTGGTGTGCTATAGCCACACATGGGGTTTATTATCAGCGGGCTGGTTCGCTCTTTTTACGTTGATCAGAGAGGCGAGGAAAAAACAGTCCGCTTCATTAAAGAGTTGGACTATGCGACTCATTATACCGCCTTTATTTCAAAAAAGCCCGGCAGCTATTCCTTCCAATGCCTGGAGCTAACCATTATGGTTAACATTTCGCTTGAGGCCATGCAACATGCTTATGAGAAAATTCCCAGCGTGCAAAAATATGGACGTATCATGGCAGAGGAGATACTGAAGATGCAGCAAGCTCGTATAGAGAGTTTTCTTTTTGGGGATGCTGAAAAACGGTATCTTGACTTTATGGAAAAAGACCCATCTTTATTCAATCGAGTTACTCTTTCGCATTTCTGCGGTTACCTTGGGATTCAGCGCCAGCATCTTACCCGTATCCGTCAGAAGATTGCACGTGGATAAGTTTTTTTTTGATGTTAACTACAAATTAGAACTCTGATTTTCTTGCTTAGCAGAGAATCTCTTATCGTAGCCAGCAGGGCCATTGCGTCCCCTGATTATGTTCAAGTTTTTTTGGCTCATATGTGTCAGTGACGGGGCGCGTCAGCAGTCCATCTTTGTGTCAACAAAAACAAAAAAATTAAATCATGAAAACAAAAAAATTATTCCTTGCAGCATTCGCGATAGCAGTTGCTGCATCAGTGCAGGCACAATCAACGGGAACCTTCAATTTGAAGATTTCCAATGTGAAAAACCCAACAGCTACAATCCATGTAGGATTTTACAAAGCGGACAATGAATTTCCCACACAGGGCAAGCATGCTTTCGCTAAGCAATTCGTTCCAGGTAAAACAGGCGTTGTTGCGATTTCCTGGGATCAAATCCCGCAGGGCGAATATGCTTTGGCGATCTATCAAGACGTGGACGGGAGCAACAAAATGGAGTCGAATATGTTTGGGTATCCGAAAGAACCATTTGCATTTTCAAACAACGTGAAACCAAAAATGTCCAAGCCCAAGTTTATCGCCTGCAACATTAAATTTGATGAGAGAAACAATTCATTTGAAGTTGCTCTTATCAACTAGTTCAAGCCGCGGTAAATAGAAATTGCTGCATGGGTGGTAAGGATGGTAAATTCCCATCCTTTCGCCCCTGCGAGCGGTTTGGCCCCTCTCTTTCTTTTCCAAACATCAGTCAAAAACGAAATTGTTTGCCCATGCAAATCGGAAAAAAATTGCCAGCATTCAAGTTGGCCGACCATCGTAATGTTATAACCGACATCTACGAATTGAAGAGCGATAAAAACCTTGTTGTTTATTTCTATCCAAAGAACGAGAGCAAGATTTGCACAGCTGAGTCTTGTAGGTTTAGAGATTTATATCAGGAATTTACTGATGCTGATACCGTTGTTGTTGGGGTTAACAATTCAATGCCGTATCAAATTAAATCATTCAAGGAGAATCATCGCTTGCCCTTTACATTGTTGAGCGACCCCGGACTGGCCGTCCATAAATTGTTTGATGTCCCGGCTTACTTTGGTATTACAGGCCGTGAAACCTTTGTCTTTGACAGGGAAGGGGTGCTCGTTTATCGGTTCAATAGCTTCTTCAACGGGCAAAAGCATGCGACATCGGCATTAAAAAAACTAACTGGGAAATGAAAAATACGTTACTAATCCTAGCGCATCCATCAAAAAATTCATTCTGTTGGGCGTTGCTCAATGCATACAAAGAGGGCGCTGAAAGCAGTGGCGCATTGTGTCGAACCCTTGTTCTTTCTGATTTGAATTTTACACCAAATTTAGCAGATGGATACCGAGACAGGGAGCATACAAAAATGGAACCAGACCTGGTGGAAGCACAAAACTTGATACGATGGGCAGAGCATTTGGTCTTTGTATACCCTACTTGGTGGGGCAGCATGCCTGCTATCGCGAAGGGCTTTATAGACAGGGTTTTCTTACCTGGTTTTGCATTCAAGCATCACTCAGGCAAAATTTTCCCTGAAAAATTGATGCAAGGTAAGAGCATGAGTTTGCTGGTAACGATGGATTCACCCGCATGGTGGTTTTTCCTGGTATATGGGGCAGCGCAATATAGAATGTTAAGGCAGCTCGTCTTCGGATATGTTGGTTTTAAGCCCGTAAGATTTACCACTTTTGGGGAAATGAGAAAATCTAGTTCTGAGTCGCGGAAGAAATGGCTATTAAAAGCATCTAAAATGGGCGCCCGTTTATCTTGATACTTTATACCAATTTAGTTTGGATGAACAAACCATAAATTTAGGCTATATGTATTACTCAATTGTAAAATGCAAAATCAGAGAAGCATTTGAATCGGTGGTTCCAACACCTTGGGATTGTTATCCCGAGTTTACGCCTAAGCATAAACAAAATTTGTGTTAAAGGATTGCCGCACAATACCGCGGCAATTGCTATAGTTATAGCAATTCTCCAGAAGGCTTATAATCCAGCACAAAAAATAACGGGGCTTAATTAAATACTTTAGTAAGAAATCCGGATTAATTTGGAACTAGTTCAGCTTAACTTGGAACTAGTTCAACTTATTTTTGCTTCCGAACAAAAGAAGTGGGCTGTACTGGATTCGAACCAGTGACCCCTACCTTGTCGAGGTAGTGCTCTAAACCAGCTGAGCTAACAGCCCCTTTATTGTTTTGATTATAGGGAACGCCTAAAAATAGAAGTAAAACGGCAATGGAGCAAACTAGTTCTTAAGTTAGTTGATAATCATTATCAAGGTTCGTAAATTAGCTGAATGAATAATTACAAATTACGCAAGGCTTCGTTTTTACTTTTAGTATTGGCAGTAGTTGCAGGGTGTCGGCAATCATCAACGTCCACCGAATCAGAAAACACACCCACTTTCCGCCTTACACCTACTGAAAAATTTACGTTTAATTCATTTGTGGATTGCAACATGGCCGAGGCATGGATTGGCGATACGCTTCGAATTTTTCCGGGAAAATATGGAGAAGATCCTGTTTGGGGCGATGCACTGGAATTGAAATATGCCAATGGTTTAAATGCTGATGAGGTGTTCTTGACACCACGCGAAAAATTTGTCAGCCCAATTATGCCGCCTAATACAAAGCCTGGTACAAATGGACTTCATGGAGCGGTTTGGTTTGAAACGGTTTATCAAGATACCACCGATACAACTGGAAAGACGTTGTTTGGCATTTACCATAACGAAAATTATCCCGAAACCCTTCCCTATGATGACGCAACCGGTATTGGCTATAAAAATATCAATTGGCCGCAAGGTTTGCGCGGTCCCAAATCTGCTGCTGCGGTTTGTAGAATTGGAGTGATGAAATCGTTGGACGGAGGCAAAAGCTGGAATAACAGAGGTATTTTTATTGAAGACCTTCAGCCCCGAATGATTTTGTTACCGCATAATAAATCCAAAACATTTGCAGGCGGTGTGGGCGACCCTTCTGCTGTTGCCAGTGGCGATTATTTGTATTTGTTCTATGGTGAGTATAGTTACCCAGTGGCGTATGATTCAACTACCTATAATGAAGACACTGAATGGAGCGGGCAATGTATAAGTGTGGCTCGAATAAAGTTGAACGATTTGAACCATCCCGAGGGAAAAGCATCCCGCTGGAATGGAAATGGCTTTTCTGCTGCTGACAACGCGGCAGGATCTCCGATTCCTTCTCTTCAAATACCAAGAGCAGAAGGTGGCGGTGCGGCTTCCATTAAAGGTCAGTATCATTGGGGACCTTCTGTCAGTTGGAACTATTATTTAAATTGTTGGGTGATGCTGATGGGCAAGGTGGAAGATTACAGTTGGCGTGGCAGCAGCATTTATATTTCGTTTAATGGAAATAGAGACCTCGGTACTGGTGACAACGCCATTCAATGGAGTAAGCCACAACTTTTACTCACCAAACCCGGGCGGGTGCTGTGGTATCCCGCATTGCAACCCATGAACACACCTGAAGATGTTGCCAATAAAAATACTTGCCTAAAACTTGGTAAGAAAGCGAGATTGTTTGTGAAAGACAGTGAAGCCAACGAGTATAGCTCGGAGTATGTGATTGAGTTCTTTCGAGGTAGTCAGCCTTGAGAAACTATTTTCTTATGACCTTCGTCCAACAATGGTCACTTCACCGTTCGTGTATTTTTTAGTGATGTCTTTCATGATCCAAGGAATTTAGAATACAGAAATCAGAATTTAGAAGAATGTCTACGACAAACTGGTTTGGATTTCAATCGGGTTTGTTAAAGTCTTATGCACCGGACATGCGTTGGCAATTTGTAGTAAACGTGCCCGCTGCTCGTCAGTTAAGTCACCTATCAATTGAAGCTCTCGTTTAAAAATAGTTTTGTTATCAACTTTTTCAAAATTTACTTCCACGATAATTACTTCTATGGGCCAGTTTTTTCGATCGGCATACATGCGCAACGTAATAGCGGTGCACGAGGCAAGTGAGATTAGTAAAAATTCTCCGGGTGCAGGCCCTTGGTTGGTGCCACCTAATTCCTCCGGTTCATCGGCAATCACCATCTTTTCCACCCACCGTTATCTCGGTGCGGAAATGATCCGTTACGATAATGGCAGACACCATATCAGAAAGTGTTATTCATCACAAACGACTCTTGTGTGTAACGCGACCGGGGAGCCACTTCACGCTCCTGCAAAAAACCTGGTAACAATGCTGCGTCTCCTAAATAGCCGATGGCCAACATCACGGCTGCTTCATGGGTGTCAGGTATGTTCAAATTCAATTTTGCTTTTTCGCGATCAAATCCACCCATTTGGTGAACATTTAGCCCGAGGTGCGTGGCCTGTAATGATAGAAATCCATTAGCTGAGCCAAGATCATATTTTGCAGAAGGATTTGGTTTCCCGTTGCTGATAAAATTCTTGCGGATCATGGATAAAATCAGCAGGGGAGCGCGCTCTGCCCAAATCTTATTACCGTCCATCAGTGTATCAAATAATTTACCCCAAAGTTCGGGTTGATCTTTAGTAGCATAGATATAAGCCCAGGGCTGCTCATTGTTGCTGGAGGGCGCCCAACGTGCGGCTTCGAAGATTGCCTGAATTTTTTCGGCTTCTATCGAAGTCTCTGCATACGCCCGACTGCTCTTTCGATTTGAGATAACGTCTACCAGCGGTTGTTCAATAACTGAAGATTTCTGCATGACTAATTCGGTTTCCATAAAGTTATATAAGGTTCAGCCAATGATAACAAGATTTTGGAAGAACAGTTCAACGAGCCCACTTTGGATTCCCCAAGCCGCTTAAAAGCCTGAGATGGCATGCATCGGCCCCGCTAACAATGGGAAGGTGGAGTCTAGCAACGTGCCATCGGGTAATTGGGGTGTATTAAACACCGGGAAAAAGCTCAACAACGTGAATGTAATAGACAGTGCATACCAGATGGGTTTCCCTTTAGGGACATAGCGAACCAAAGCGAAAAAAATAAATGCTCCAACTAAGAACCGGAACGAAAGAAGATAACGTCACTGCGATGGCAAAACCAGGCGGTATGGTGGCGCCCAAAGCAGCGGCAATTAAACTCCAGATATTATTTAGTCCGGCTCCTATTAATCCGGCAATGGCACCTCCTTTCAGAGCTTGTACAATGGTTGGCTTTTTTGTGTTTCCATATTTTTGTTTTTTAGGTGTGAGTTTAAGTATTGATCATGACTTAATAAAAAATAGAATTAGTCTTCAATGAGCACTCCCATTTTCCCCATCTGATAATCGCGCATCGCTTCCATGATTTGAGTTTGGTTATTCATGACAAACGGTCCATGTGATACAACAGGTTCATTCAACGGCTGTCCAGTCAAAAATAAAATTCGAGTATCCTCTACTGCCTCGAAAGCTACGCCTTCTCCATCATTTTTGAAATGAACGATGTGTAAACCGTCAACGGGCCCGAATCCTTCCACCGTTAGTTTGCCGTCCAATAGATATATTAGAGCGTTATGATTCTGAGGAATAGGTATCGAAAGTTCTCCTGCTTGCTTGATTTCTAACGTAGCGGCATTTACAATTGCTTGTGACGGAATGGGCCCTTTCACGCCTAGCAATTCTCCGGCAAACATTTTTCCACTTATGCGTGAATCAACCGTTTGAATTTTAGGTGCATCCTCAGCACTTAAAGGAAAATACATTGGTTGATCCATTTTATTTTTTGCCGGTGTATTGATCCACAACTGAATAATTTCCTGACGTCCGCCAATTTCACGAATATCCTGAGGCGGACGCTCGCTGTGAATAATCCCCATGCCTGCGTTCATCCATTGTGCACCGCCAGCATAAATGACACTGTCATTCCCACGACTATCGCGATGATGCACACCTCCTTGGAAAATAAAAGTGACGGGCGAAAACCCTCTATGCGGATGCGGACCTATACCTGCGTTATCGGGTTCGATATGCGTTGGCGCTTTTATGTTTGCATAATGCAACAGTAAAAAAGGGTCTATCTGTTCTACCTGTTGTGTTGGCAACGGCTGACGAATAGGCATGCCACCCATGTCCACCTGATGGGCATAAAGTAGTCGGGATACAGATCGTTTTTTCATAATAAATTCGTTGTTGGTTGTTCGTTGATCGTTGTTGGATAGTTTTGGTTACCTATATTAAGAACAACTACTAACGGACATCGACCAACTATTTTGCAATTGCTTCTTCAATTTCATTGAACAACAATCCACTCCCTCCTCCATAGTGTCGTATCATGTTTACCTGCGGATTTCTCTTTTCAAATTCCTTTCTTAGTCTCCCTTCCGAAGATTCTGCTACTCCACCACCTATTAGCACCAGATTAAAGTCGGCAGCATTGAACTTGACCAACGCGTCTTCATCTGTCAAAGCGCCCTCGGCTGTCCACCCAGGCTGACCATTAATCAAGCGCAAAACGGTTTCCATGATTTTAGGGTGACGACCGATGACGAGTATATTCATTTTTTCCATTTGTAAGATTTGAGTACTGAGATTTGAGACGTGAGAAGTTCTCTTATCTCCTATCTCACGTCTCAAGACTAGCTCATTGGTACTTCTATCAACAACACTTCCGCATCGCTATCAGCAGTGATCGAAAATTTTTCGATGTCCCACACTCCGTAGCCATCGCGTTTAGTTAATTTTTGGCCGCCTACTGTTACCTCGCCTTCAATAACAAAGGCATAGACACCATTGCCTTTTTGTTTGATTTCGTATTCGGTAGCGAAACCTTTTTTCAAATTGCCTAAGTGAAACCACGCATCTTGATTGATCCAAACGCCTTCGCCCGTTTTAGAAGGGCTAACAATTTGTTGCAGCTTGTTTACGCGGTCTTCTGGCTTGAAAGTAATCTGATCGTATCTCGGAGTGATGTCTTGTTGTTTTGGGAAAACCCAAATCTGCAAGAAGTTCACTTTTGAATCTTTGTTCTTGTTGTACTCGCTGTGATAAATGCCAGTGCCAGCACTCATGATCTGTACATCGTTCTGCTTGATCACCGCGATATTACCCATGCTGTCTTTGTGTTCCAAATCACCAGCCAAGGGAATTGAAATAATCTCCATGTTATCATGTGGGTGTGTGCCAAAGCCCATGCCGCCATCCACAAAGTCATCGTTCAATACGCGCAACTTTCCGAAGTGTGTGCGGGTGGGGTCATAATAATGGGCGAAGCTAAACGTGTGATTGGTATCTAGCCAGCCGTGGTTGGCGTGGCCACGTGTGGCAGCCTTGTGCAAGACAGTATTCATCGTATTTTACTTTTGATCTTTACAACAGTAAAATTACCAAGAAAGTTTGCTCGATCATTGCACGTGAACCTGGAGTCCGAGAGAATGGGATTGACGTGGTAAAATAGCTGTAAGAGATTTTAGAAAAATTGATTTTCTTGCATTACTTCCCAGCGATGTCATTTGACATACTGATAAAATTTTCTGACCAGAAAGCAACGGAATTAGTAGATGAAAAAGAAAACAATAAAAACCGTGGACGAGTATATTGCAGTGCAACCTGCAAACGTGAGGGAAAAATTGGAAAGGCTTCGGTTAACCATAAAAAAGGCAGCACCTAAAGCCGAGGAGGAAATTAGTTACATGATGCCTGCCTACAAGTTTCATGGTGTGCTCGTGTATTTTGGTGCTTATCAAAACCACATTGGTTTTTACCCAACCGGGAGCGGCATTAGCGCCTTCAAAAAAGAGCTCTCGGTTTATGAAGGATCGAAGGGAACGGTGCGCTTCCCCATCGATAAGCCTTTGCCACTTACGCTGATCAAAAAGATCGTGAGATTTCGATTGAAAGAAAATGAACAAAAACAATTATTGAAAAAAAAGAAATGAAGAAAGCAATTACTGTGGCCACCCTAATAAAGGCGCCAATCGAAAAGGTTTGGACATACTGGACAGAGCCTCAACATATCACGCAGTGGAACTTTGCCTCAGCTGATTGGTGCGCACCCAGCGCTACAAATGATCTGACAAAGGGAGGGAAATTCTCTTTTCGTATGGAGGCAAAGGATGGCAGTTTTGGCTTTGATCTCGAAGGCGTATATGACCAGGTTGAGATTCAAAAACGAATAGGCTACACACTATCCGATGGGCGAAAGGTCATGGTAGAATTTGTTATTGATGAAAGTACGTGTAAAGTTGTAGAAGAATTTGAAGCGGAAACTGAAAACTCCGAAGAGCTTCAAAAAGCCGGCTGGCAGGCCATTCTCGACAATTTTAAAAAGTACGTGGAGGAGAATTAACCTTGGATCAAAAAAATCTGGAACTCAACTTATGGGCTAACCAAATTAATTGAAAAGTTGACGTAAAGTGAATTGGCCAAACTATTCTCAAATAAATAGGCTTGATCACCGAAGCCTCGAAAAAATTCTTTTTCATCCACATTAAATCGGTAGTTGTAGCGAAGCCCGGCTTGAAGTGAGAGCCATATAAAGTCTTTGATAGATTGCTCAAATGTAAACCGTATTCTCAACTCACTTCTTCGCAGCTCGACACTATTGAAAGTGTTTGGAAATTCATTAGATAAATTTCTAATCAGATAGCTATTGCCTTCAAGCTCATAGCCAAAGAAGCCAAGTGTACGGGCGCTGAAAGTTCTTCTCAATGCTGCGCGTGCTGGTAAAAGCGCTTCCACGCCCCACTTTCTACTGGGGAAAGTATAGTTATAGAGAAATACAGGAAGGTAATTTGTTTCGCCTACTCTGAAAGTTCGGGCAGCGCCAAAGCCATACATTAATCGGTCGTGCTTCTTCCATCCGTAAACAGCAACACCTGATATTTTCGTTGAATTCAATGATTGAAAATTTGAAAAGGAATAATTTCCATTTAGATCGAAAGAGCCATTAACAAGGAAGAATTTCTTCTCATTGATCGGTTTGAATAGCGTAAAGCTAAGCCCAATGGTTCGAAGCCCATAGGTTGCAAGCGATTGAGCCAGTGGGTGCGTTAAATTGGCTTCACTGAAACTGTAAAAATTCTCCCAGTAGTTGGCGCCCAAGTTTAATAAAATATTTGTTTTTGAAATCACGGGAACATTGGCTGCCAATCTCAGCCCGGAGTTGCTTTGTATATTGGTTGACTGACTCTGTATGGTGCCCTGGTTGCCAAAATCTCCACGATAGCCGCCCTGAAAGTCGTAGCCTACACTGATCAATTTATTTGGACTGAGATCGAACACCTTGGATGTGCAAAACCGTTTCGCTCCGCCTGCCAGTTCAGCTTCTCCATACATACTATAGTCTTCAACGGTATCAGCTTCTTGTGCCATGCCTGAAAAAGTTGATAGAAAAGCAAAAAACAACCAGCCAAACTGTTTCATCCGATTATTTCTTTTTCAACTGAATTCGTTTCCATACGTCTGTGCGACCAAATAATGAAACGCCAATGAAACCACGCACTTCAAGCGTATTGTCATCTGTCATCTTTATGGTGCAGCTGTATGTGCTCCCGTTTTCCGGATCGTAAATCGTTCCGTCTTCCCAAATTTTTTCTCCTTTATAGGTAAAGTCTTTGAGCATACGATATCCGAGTAATGGTGCTGTCCGCAGTTTTTCTTCCGGATTATTTTTATCGACCTTCGGTTTTCCTTCTTCGTTGTTGGGTTCTTTCAGCCACACAATCCTGCCGAAGAATTTATCTGAAACTTTGTCAATTTTGACTCTCGCTTTTCCGCTTCCAGATTCCCAGACTCCCAGTAAAGCGTCTGATTCCGATTGAGCCAACAGCGACCCACTTTTCACTGAAATAAGAATAAACAATAATAAAAGGGCTTTTTTCATATCACTAGCATTGTTTTAGCAAATCTAGCAAAAATAACAGTAATACTTTTGAATGATTTAGAACTGAGGGATAAGGACCTAGATGTTTTAAGGGGAATTATTAGAAATTAAGAAGTTATAATGAGCTTCAATTTGACAATGGTTAGGTATCTTTCTTCTGTCTCCTCAATCTAAACCAACTTCTAACCTTTCGAGTTATTTCATGTTCTCTTTTTTTGGATGCAACTACCCCAATAAAAAATCCATAAGGTTTGAGCGATTGATTATGATCGCACACTATCTTGAACATGGCCACTAGTGGTATTGCCAGAAAGATCCCGGGAATGCCCCACACAAGTTCTCCAATTACTATGGCAATAATGGTGGTAAACGAATTAATCCTTACTTGCGGGCCAACGATAATCGGTTCCAAAATCCATCCTTGAAAGAGTTGTATCAATGCATAAGAAATAACAATGCCAAGCAATACGGACGGACTTGCACCTTGGATACCAGCCACTAGCACTGTCAACGTAGTACCTGTGATATTTCCGATGTATGGAATGATTTCTAACAATCCGCAGAGGATGGCGAAAAACAAGACATTGTTCACACCGGCAATGGAGAATCCAATGAAATACATGATCCACAATAAAACAATCATTTTTGCGATTCCGATCAAGTACTGCTGTGAAACGCGCGAGGCAGTGTGAAGTACTTCATTCATTTCCGTTCGATGTGCGGCTACGGTTAGTTTGAGAACAAATTGTTTGATGTGACCTCGGTAGTAAAGCAAGCAGAAAATGTAGGCCAGTATTAAGACAAAATTTATGAGGATAGAGGTCACGGAACCGGCAAATCGCTGAATGATGTCGGTGTAATACAATTGTTGCCCTTTGAACACTTGCGATTGCTGCTCGATGGAAATGCCAAAATGATTGAGAATAAATTGTTGAAGTTGATTGATGACTTCACTTCCCTTTTGTTTGATCAGTGCAATGTCTTTAATGAGTTCTGATATTTGCCAACCCAGCAGTGCACCGATTACACCAACCACCAGCAGCAACACTAGTAAACAGATAAATACAGCCAAACCCCTTGGAAATTTCTTTAACTCCAGCCACATCGTCAGTGGTAAAAAGAGTGTAGCAAAAACCCCCGCAATTGCCAATGGCATTAGGAAATCCTGCGCATAATGCAAACCCGCAAAAACAAGAAATAGAATGAGCAGGTTCCTTAACGTAGAAATGGAAGTAATAGTCATGTTGGGTTTTCAGGCCGATACCGAAATACCAAGTAAACTTACTTCTTTTTTTAGTGTAACACGCTAACTTTTAACGTGTCAATAAACCCAGAATACTATTCGGATTTGAATTGAGTAAGTAAACTTACGAATCCTTTGCATTGTGACCTTGCTACTCCTACTGTGGTGTTAGAACCAAAAAGACAACATTTAACAAAGGCCAGAGTTCCTAATTTTTTCCCATCACTGGATGTACGAAAAACCAGGCAGCCTATAATCCTCAACCCACGAAATCGGCCTCCAAAATGAATCTCTTGAGAACCACAGGCTGACACTAGTTTTAAGATTTGGTAACATTGTTTACAAAAAAGCAGGGATGACATTCACGAACCAAAAAATGAATGCGATAATCCACACGGTTGAGCTAATTTTTATTGTTTCTTCTTTTCCCTTTAGCAGAGAATATGCCATTAATAGCATCCAAGTAGTCACTAGTCCGAATACGGGAACAGTTAAAAATGCAAATACCGAGAAAGCTGCACCCAAGGGTTCGAAAGCAATCGGTAACATTAATATCCCGCTAATGAGCGCCAACAGAGACAAGCGGTTGTCGAACAAGTTCGTCTCGCGCATGGAAAGAAAAGTGTAGCCCAACCATATGGCTAGGAACAAGCTTCCTAGATGTTCTCCTATGCTCATACCAAAATAGGCATTGAGCAAGCCTTCAAAAGTACTTACATCTGTTGTTGCGCTAATCGAAGCTAAATAAGGAATTGCTACAACCCATCTGATGAATCCAATTGTTTGACACAGTCCAGCTAACACACCAAAGATCAAGCTGGATAGTCCGTTTGAGCTGGTGGTATTATTGATTTTAAAAAGATAGATTGAAAAAAAGATTTGTAGAACACCCGT
>JAJTGQ010000161.1 GCA_021299455.1 Flammeovirgaceae bacterium
GGAAGCGCATGGAATGATTTTCGATATAGCGGTCATTGCCATACTGTTGGCTTGGCTTAACCAAAACGGTGACACCCGCCAGCGCATACGGACCTACAAAGATGAGATAGATGACTTTCGGTTGTGGGAATCGGACGAAGCTGCATTTCGTACAGTCGGTAATATCAAGCGCCTTAATCGACATAAAATAAATGAAATCAACCTGGTGAATTGTCATTTGGTTCGTACAAATCTCAACTATGTCAATTTAAAAGGCTCCAATCTCAATTCGACCAACCTATCTAATTCGTCATTGATTGAAACTAATTTGGAGAACACCCGGTTGAATCAGACCAATTTTGAAAACTCGAATTTAAACCAAGCGAACTTGATGGGGGCGTATGCCAGTGGAGCAAATTTCAAAGACGCATTCTTGATTAAGGCGCAATTTGAAAACGCATTCCTGATAAAGGCGAATTTTAAAAACGCCTTTTTGATGGAAGCTAATTTAAAAAATAGTTATCTCATGGGCGCTGATCTTGAAAACGCAAGTTTGTACAAAGCTGATTTACGAGGAGCAAAGGGTCTCTCGATCGAGCAATTGTCCAAAGTCAAAACACTTTACTTAGCTCAGTTCGATGAAGAAATATTTAGTCAGGTTAAATTGACTCTACCCGAACTGGTTGGTAGTTAGTTGCAATGGGTTTGGAATAAAGAGAATATCATTTACTTTTGTAACAACAACGGCCGCGCTCTTTGCGTGGCCGTTTTTTCTTTTTTATGTAAGCTAATGGAACGGAAATTTACTGTTGAAAGTATTAGTTGATTAGTTATGGCAAAGCAAATTTCATATTACACTAAGGAAGGTCTCGAGAAGCTCACCAGCGAGTTAGCTAACTTAAAAACAAAAGGTCGTTCGGATATTGCAAAGCAAATTGCCGAAGCGCGTGACAAGGGAGATCTCAGCGAAAATGCTGAGTATGATGCTGCGAAGGATGCACAAGGCCATTTGGAAGCCAAGATTGCGAAGCTGGAAGATTTGATGGGAAGTGCGAGATTGATAGACGAATCAAAGATTGATACTTCGATGGTTTCGATCCTTTCCAAGGTCACCATAAAAAATAAAAAGAATGCAATGACCGTGACGTATATGTTGGTTTCAGAAGAGGAAGCCGATTTGAAGGCAGGGAAAATTTCTACACAATCTCCCATTGGCAAGGGATTACTGGGAAAGAAGCAAGGTGACAGTGTAAAAATAAAAACCCCAGCTGGAGAAATGGAATTTGAGGTGATAAGTATCGGAGCATAAAACAACTCTACTTTCTCAATAGCATGGCATCCATTTTTTCCAAAATCATCAATCGAGAAATTCCTGCCTATATAGTTGCAGAAGACAATAACTTTATCGCGTTTTTAGATATCAATCCTTTGGCTGAGGGCCACACTTTAGTTGTCCCTAAACAAGAGATCGACTATATTTTTGAGTTGCCCGATCAAGATATTGCTCAATTATTCGTTTTTGCGAAACGAGTTGCGCAAAGCATAGAGCGCGTAGTGCCTTGCAAAAGAATTGGGCTTTCTGTTATTGGATTAGAGGTGCCTCATTCGCACATTCATTTAGTACCTCTAAATGCTGTTAATGATATCAATTTCGCGAAGCCAAAATTGGACTTTTCGAGAGAGCAGTATTTAGCATTGGCAAAAAAGATCAAGGACGCCTTCAAATAAAGTCGATGTCTGCGCTTAGCGGGAAACGCATGAGAAATTCAAGCGCAGCCTCTACCGTCATTCCCTCAAAAAGAACTTTATATAAACGATCAGTGATCAACGCTCTAATTTTATAATGGTCGGCACATTTTTTTGCGATTTGAATGGTGTTTACACCTTCTGCGATTTCGCCCATGTCATTGAGGATATCGTCCAGTTTATCCCCCTTCGCCAAACGATAACCTACTGTAAAATTTCGACTTAAAGGACTATTACAAGTAGTGACCAAATCACCAATACCTGCCACACCCAAAAACGCTTTCACATCACCTCCTAATGCTCGGCCAAGATAAATCATCTCAACCGCGCCTCTGCTGACTAATAGTCCCTTTGCGTTTTCCCCATAACCAAGTCCGCTCAACGCGCCAGCGGCAATGGCGATTATGTTTTTTAATACGCCTGCAATTTCAACCCCAACAATATCATGATTTTCATAAACTTGAAAGCGATCATTTCGCAACAACTTTTTTCCGGTTTGTATCACTTCATCAAAATGGCTCGCAATAACAGTGGCAGCAGGTTGTCGTTGCGCCAATTCCTTTGAGAGGTTGGGGCCCGCAAGGCATCCAATACGTACTACTACACTCTCTTCGCGAATCACTTCACTCATCGTCTTTACACTGTTGCGATTGAGAACGGGCACGGAATCAATCGTTTCACCTGCTGGTAGTGTTACGTCAAATCCCTTCGTGCCGTGAATAAGGATGTGGTAGGGCTGCAGGAAGGGAGAAAGACTTTTCATCATCGCCCTAAAGTGCGTAGAAGGCACCATAGGGAAAATGACATCGCACTCTCGGGCGACCTTTGATAGATCGTTTACAGCTGTAATATTTGGATGAATAGCATGATGGCGATTTTCCCTTTTTTCGTTGATTTGTTGAACTGTTTGTTCATTTCTGGCGTACAAAAAAACAGGGCGGTTGATCGCTAGAATATTTGCGATCACGGTACCAAAGTTTCCCGCACCGATTACACCAACAGGCTTGTCAGATAAACTGTTCGAGGTCATAACCCACCAATCGGTTGTGGTAATAGTAGAGAAGAGATAAGTCTTTTGTGATAATGTTTCCTTTCTTGTTTTTTATCAGTGGGCGATTAAGGTGAAAGACACCTACATTATCAAGACCTCGTTGAATGGCACCGTCCGATTTTCCTTTCAGGTGAGTGGCATAGTTAATCTTTCCATTTTCTTTCATTAGATAGATTTGCTTGCGCACTTTTTTGAAAACAGTTTTGAATTCCTGATAATCTAATTCCAATTCTTCTTCTGGCAACCTTAGTAAACTGAATAAATCTAATTTTGGATGTTTCTTTTGCCACATTTGAAAACCAACAAAGGCCACCAAGTGGCTCGCGAAAACACGGTTGATCTTATGGTACTCGGTTACAATTCGCTGACTTAGCATCCGTGTGTATTCGTCTTCTCGCTGACGATCGATGGAAATATCCCCATTAGAAACAAAGTAGTCTCTGGTGTCAATAATCCGTCCAGTGTTATCGAGACTATTGCCTTTCTCATCTACATAATTGCCCATCACATCCAAACCGGGGCCAATAGAGACTGAAATGCTGGAAGGGTTAGAGAAAAATTTAAATAGAAATTTGATCAACCCAAAACTTCCGTACTTATCCTGCTCAGGAAAATACCGATCCTGGCCTTTTACCTGCAAATAATCTTCGATCATTTCAGGAGCTTCTAGTACACAGTGATAATTAAGTGTAACGGGTACAACAAATACTTTCTTGGGTTCACCCTCAGCCATGTATAAACTTCGTTGCGCTTCAATGGCCGTACTCAGTAATCCTAATTTTAGCTGCTTTTCAATTTTTCCAGACCTTGACCGGGTTCCACCAGGAAAGAATAAGCTGTGCGCTCCTTTTTGTATGGCAAGGTTGGAATACATTTTTAATGTTTCCAGATAGGGTAAATTCTTTTTTCTGCGATCTACTTTGTAGGCGCCCAAACTATTCATGAAGTACGCGATGATCTTAATGTTGAATAGATTTAGACCAGCACCGTAAATAAAGGCAGGGAGACCCATGGAATGGATTACCCAGCCAATCAAAATCGAATCAAGGTTGCTGAAATGGGTAGGCACCATGACTACCGTTCCTTGTCTGGCCAAGTTCCGGATCATCTTAACTTTTCCTACAATTTGAATTTTGTCTCGCAACGTGTATCTGTTCCTGAAAAAGGCTCCGAATTTTTTGATACGCGTACCGTTGAGCAACCGCAAAAAGCCAAACTTAATAACACTGCGAGCAAACCGATACGAAGTTTGTTTAAAATTACCCGCAATTTCAGAAGCATACCGATGGACGATCCTTTCTAGTATGGAATCTGTTGCCTTGTCGGCTTCTTCTTGTGACTTATTTCCTAATTCGACTAACTCACCTTTAATACCTGACCAAAACCGAGAGTCATCGGCAGGATCAGCACGCCATTTATTTCGTTTTATTCTGTTTTGTTCACGATAAACGGTGGCTTCCAAATCGTCCGTAAGTTGCTTTCGTTGCGGTTTAAGGGCTTTAATCCGTTCAATGGTGAGTTTTGTCACCTCTCGAATAAACTCCGCACGATTTTTACTCAACTGGTAA
>JAJTGQ010000002.1 GCA_021299455.1 Flammeovirgaceae bacterium
AACCTGTGGGCACCACACGAACATGATACATTCTATTGCCTTCCTTTACCCCTTAGTGCGACAAAATACAAATTTTATGGGCACAGTGAATTGAAAATCAACGACTTAATTTTTTGAAAAATTTACCGCGGACAAGTCAGGTGAATCTTCGCTGAAGGAGATTGATAAAAGTGGTCCCCTTGAAAAGAGGCCATTGTTTAGCGGGGTAGCTGGCAAATAAATATTCGAGACTTTTTGATACCCCCCTGTCACGTTTAGTCTCAGCCTGAGACGGTGTGACAACGCCAAAAAAAAATCGAGGCCGAAAGTTTTCACCTTCAACCTCGATTTGTTAAGTAACAATTACCAATCAACCAACAACGATCAACGAATAACCATCAACGATTTCAAATTACCATCTCTTCTTCCGCTCTCCCCCACTGGCACCACCGCTTCCACCGTACGAACGACCACCACCTCCACCATAACGCTTACCTTCGCTGCCTACTTTTCCTTCTCCACTTCTGCTGCCGCCATCAAACGAACGTCTCTTGCGTTGGTAGCCCACGCCACCTTCGCCACCACCACTTCTCTCACCACCGCCACTGCGCTCGCGTCTCTCGCCACCACCTTCTCTGCGTTCGCCTGTCATTTCTAATCTTACTTTACGACCGCGAACTTCTACGCCTTCAAAGCCTTTCATCACTTGCTCGGTCACATCTTTTTCTAATTCAAAGAAAGAGAATGCACCCTTCAAGTCAATCTTGCCAATCTTGCCTTTGTCAATTTCACCGTAGTCACAGATTAAGCCAAGCAAATCGCCCGTCTCCAATCCATCCATTCTGCCGATGTTGATAAACACACGGTCACCACTCGGGCGACTGTCTCTATCACGGTCATCGCGACCGTACCGATCATCACTTACAAATGATTTGGTGCGATCTGATTTGTTCAAGTCACGTGCATCGCGATAATACGCTAAGAAACGGTTGAACTCAATCGAAGCAAAACGCTTGATGATATCTTCTTTCGATAAGTCGATCAGTTCATGATATACTTCCGGCAAGAAGCTGTCAATCTCCTCTTCGTTCACCTCTACGTTGCGCATCTTGCGTGTCAGCTCCATAATCTTGCGCTGGCACACCTCATCACCCGTAGGGATCATGATTTTGGTAAACCTGCGCTTCAATGCTTTTTCTATCTGGCTGATCTTGCCCATCTCTTTTTTAGAAACGATGGCCAACGAAATACCCTTCTTACCAGCACGGGCCGTACGGCCGCTCCGGTGTGTGTAGTACTCCATCTCATCCGGCATGTTCATGTGAATCACGTGCGTGATGCCCGTTACATCTATACCGCGGGCCGCCACATCCGTAGCCACCAACATTTGTAACGTTTTGTTCTTAAAACTCTTCATCACACGGTCGCGCTGCATCTGCGTAAGATCCCCATGAAGGGCATCTGCATTGTAGCCATCTTTCATCAAACTTTCTGCTACCCGCTGCGTGTCAATTTTAGTACGGCAGAAGATCACCCCAAAAATATCGGTGGTGTAGTCTACCATTCTTTTCAGCGCCTGGTATTTATCTCGCTCGTCTACTACAATGTATTGATGGTCGATGTTCTCGTTGCCCTGATTGCGCTCGCCCATGGTGAGCTCCTGCGGGTTGTTCATGTAGTTCTTCGATATCTCGCGCACCTCGCGGGGCATCGTAGCCGAGAAGAGCCACACATTCTTTTCATCAGGCGTGCCCGACAAAATTTCGTCTATCGCATCTTTGAAGCCCATGTTCAACATCTCATCGGCTTCATCCAACACTACATATTTAATCGTGCCCAGGCTCACCACCCTGCGTTCGATCAAGTCAATCAATCGGCCGGGCGTAGCGACAATAATCTGAGCGCCTCTTTTTATTTTTCTAATTTGATCTGATATACTCGCACCGCCATATACGGTTACGATGTTCAGGTCTTTCACCGACTTGCAAAAGTTTTCTAAGTCAGTAGTAATTTGCACGCTTAGTTCGCGTGTAGGCGCCAGAACCAATGCTTGCGTGGTGCGGTCTTTCACATCGATCAGCTCGATCAACGGAAGGCCAAACGCGGCAGTTTTTCCAGTGCCCGTTTGGGCTAATCCGACCAGGTCGGTGTTTCCTTTCAACAAAACCGGGATGGCTTGTTCTTGAATGGGCGTTGGAGTTTCAAAGCCCATTTGGCGGATTGCCTCCACCACTTGCTCCGAAAGTCCCAGTTCACTAAATGATTTCATTCGTTTCTAATTTTTTTTTGGTCTCATGGAATGGCTCACTAAGCTGCACCTCAACAATGAGCGCAGTGTGTAACCATTTCATTAAAATTGTTTATGTGTAAAAATTAAGGCGCAAAGGTAACCTAATTAATTGGAAGTGATATTATTAGCTCAATCAGCAGCCCCAACGCTTAATCTGCTGCCACAGGCAAAACCACCCCTACTTTATTCTGAAAAGGAGGGTTTTTGCAAGAATGGCCCGCAAGCCAGAAATAAACAATTGGGCGTGCCCCTTGCCGAGGCGGCCGGGTCGCGCTGTCGCTACTCGCCATCAGCCGCACACTCCATTTCGGGCTCAAACCCCGATAGCTATCGGGGCTCCATCGCTCACGCTAATTGGGTCAACCAATATCGACCTTGTATTATAAAATGCTTTGGGGATTAGTGAAAGAACACCATCTATTCTAGAAGTATAACCAACTGGGTCTTGTATATTGCTTAAATATAGGAGTATACGATCAGATGAATGGAGCATATATCAATGTTACGCCCCGTTCTTCTATCCCTAACGCAAAATTTATCCCTAAATGATAAATTATTCGGAAGTTTACGTTTTTACTGACCAGACTACAACCTGTCCGAAATGTGGTTCAAGAACAGAGATTACTTTGGACTTAATTGAAACACAAGAACAAACTCAACATCATAAATGTCTGACAGCCAATTGCAGTTTTGAATTTGTTATGCAAAACGATGACGTTGAATGAAAGAAGGGCAAAAACTTTGGACAAGAGAAGAATTAATTTTAGCAGTTAATCTTTATTGCAAAATTCCATTTGGAAGATTACACAGACTAAACCCAGAGGTAATAAATCTCGCAGCCCTTATCGGCAGAACTCCAAGTTCAGTTGCATATAAACTTGTAAATTTTGCAAGTCTTGACCCAAGTCTAAAAGCAAGAGGTATTAAAGGCGCATCTAATGCAAGTAATTTGGATAAAGAGATTTGGAAAGAGTTTTTTAATCATTGGGATGAACTACCTTTTGAAAGTGAAAAACTGCTTGCAAAAATTGAAAAGACAACTGTTGAAAGATTAAATCGCATACCCGAGACTGAATTACCAAAAGAAGGAAAAGTGAGAGAACAAATGGTAAAAATCAGAGTAAATCAATCGTTTTTTAGAAGCTCTATTTTAGCCTCTTACAATAACACTTGTTGCATAACAGGAATTCAGCAACCAGAATTCTTAATAGCAGGTCATATCAAACCTTGGAGTGTTGATGAAAAGAATAGATTAAATCCTCAAAATGGAATTGCTATAAATGCTCTTCATGATAAAGCATTTGAAACCGGCTTATTAACAATCACAACTGATTTTAAAGTCAAAATATCGCCAGTTCTGTTGAAGCAAAAAAAATCAAAAGCGATTGAGGACTATTTTATCAAATACGATAAAAAGGATATTATTTTGCCTTCTAGGTTTCTTCCTGATGTTGAATTCTTAAAGTATCACAGCGAAGTTAGGTTCAAACACTGAACTGAACTAGGGATAGAAGTTCAGCCCTCATTGATATTCTTCATCAACAAACGAGATGAAATCTCTCAGCCTTGGTTCGTGTCTTCACGAATCCAGCAAACTTAACGCAGTTGTGTTTCGTGAGGACACGAACCACGGGTGAAGACAATCTTGAACCGCCCTATGATCATGTTGCTATATTTGATGAGGCTCAGCGCGCTTGGAATAAAGAGCAGACGGTTAAATTCATGACTCAGAAAAAGAATCAGCCAAGCTTTGATCATTCTGAACCGGAATTTCTAATCTCTTGCCTTGATAGGCACAAAGATTGGGCAATTGTCATTTGCCTAGTCGGAGGAGGTCAAGAAATCAATACCGGTGAAGCGGGAATTTCAGAATGGTTAAATGCAATCCATAATCAATTTTCAGATTGGGAGGTTTATATTTCTCCCAACTTAACTGAAAGCGAATATTCAGCTGTTGATTCAATTAGGCTATTACAAAGTAAATATACGGTGAGGTTTAATGAAGATTTGCATCTGTCTGTTTCAATGAGATCATTTGGAGCTGAGAATCTTTCGTTGCTTATTAAAAGTATTTTAGATTTAGATGTTGAAAAAGCCAAAACTACCCTCTCTAGCGCAAGCGTCTCGCTTGTGCTTCTACTTCTGTGGTGGCTGACAATAGTCCAAGCGTGACGCTTGAACTAGGTTGAGGCAAAAATCAGAAATAAGATATTCAAGAATAAGATTGTTGGTCGGGAGGCCAACAATAACCAAAGGATTGTTTCCCTCTCTAGCGCAAGCGTCTCGCTTGTGCTTCTACCTCTGTGATGGCTGACAAAAGTCCAAGCGTGACGCTTGAACTAGGTTGAGGCAAAAATCAGAAATAAGATATTTAACAATAAGATTGTTGGTCGGGAGACCAACAATAACTAAAGGAGACTAACAATAACTGAAGGTAAAAATGTGTATATTTAAAGGGGAAGGTTTTAACGATTATATGAATCAACTCAGATTTTACATTTACATAGTACTGGCAATTTTTTCCAACGCCTGCGATGATGCCAAGCAGAATGTAACAGTCGTCAGCCCTACGCCAGCACCAGTCGTCATCCTAGTATCACCACCATTTGCAGGAACCATATTTCTGGATCCGAATATCATTACAAAGGATGATCCCACTTCTTTTAAATCACTAATTGCAACCGGGCAAGGATCGCGATTGATGTTTGACCGGAGAGTAAATAACTGGACTACGGTGAATGCCTTTCTTTTCCTGGTTACATTTGATGATGGATTGTCCACTGAAGTTCAGGTGAATCCGGAGTTTATAACAAGTGAATTGGCGCAGGTGGAAGCACAGAAATATGCAGTTGAGATTGGCCGATTGCCTAAATCGCTCAGGAAGAATGTAGAAACTGTTTGGATACATAAAGGAGTGCAGCCCTTTGGGGGAGAAAACAAAAACATACTGATACATATAGGGCAAGCCGATCTATACGTAAGGGATGGTATTTTGGAAGAAACATTGGTACATGAAGCTAGCCATACGTCCCTCGATGCGACCCATGCTGCCTCAAGTGGCTGGGTGGATGCTCAACGAAAAGACCCAACTTTTATCTCTACCTATGCACGCGATAATCCTACCCGGGAAGATCTAGCAGAAACATTTCTACTTTATCTGGCAGTTACTCATCGTAAAGACAGGATATCTTCAGCATTGGAAAAAACAGTGACAGCTACAATTCCTAACCGGATCAACTACTTAAATAGTCAATCCTGGGATTTACATCCCTTCAAGTAATGTGCTTTTGGTGGTCTCCTGCCTCGTTGGTGTTCTTGACCAACGAGCATGATGAAATTTGCCAACAGGCAAACCTTCCAGTCCAAATTGCGGCCTATAAATCCTTAACGACTTTACATAACCATGTAACATTTTGCTATCTTAACAGTCATTGTACATAAAGCATTGCTACTATGAATGAACAGCAAAAAGAATTGGTTAGTACAGCCCGTACAGCTGGGGTCTGTTATCTGGCATTGGCCATTTCAGGTGTGGTTGGTTTTCTTGTGTTACATCCACAGATATATGTATCGGGTGATCTGTCACTAACAGTCTCCAACCTGATTGAACATGAGACGAAGGCCAGATTGCGGCTTTTGCTGGAGTTCGCCATTGTGATATCGCAAGCTCTGGCAGCGATCTATTTCTTTAAGCTGTTTAAAGACATTAATCATACGGCATCATGGGCTTTGGCTGCGTGGGGCACAATAAACGCAAGCGTGATCATGATCAGCGCGATAGCTATGGGTGGGGCGATCAATGTAGCAAACATGACACTACCAATGGGTGAGAAGTTGATCATGATTCAAATTTTTGATCAGGTAATAAAAAACGCATGGGGTGTTGGCTGCCTTTTCTTTGGTCTGTGGCTGATTCCGATGGGATATATAGTTGTAAGTTCACAACGGATGCCTTTATGGCTTGGCCGTACATTGATAATTGGAGGTGCCGGCTATATCGCCAGTGCTTTTTTAAGCTATGCCGGGTTACGCTTTTCCTGGATCAATATGCTTACGATACCTGCCACTATCGGTGAATTCTGGATAATCGGGTACCTGCTTGTTTTTGGAATACGGCCACAACATAACCAGTAACTTCCCACCCCCGCCTTCGTTGGTGTTCTTCACCAACGAGCCAAGCAAACTTAACGCAGTTGTGTTTCGTGAGAACACGAACCACGAGATAAGACTCTTCTATCAAAAGAAGTCGTTGAAGTCCACTTAACACAAGCTTCTGGCTCTACCTCGTGATTATCTAATTACAGATAAAAGTACAGGTTTCGTGCTTGAATCATGTTGAGGGGTTATATGACGACTCGTATTCAAAAATAAGTAGATAAATCTTGTAACAATCTTGATGGCTATGTATCCAAAGGGAAATTTTAAAACCAATGCCATGAAAACAACAGCATTTATCTTTTTCTTTTTAGTGATCTCTGTTTTAACCTCACCAGCGCAATCGGCCTTTCAGGTAGTGGTGAAAGGAAAGGGGCACCCCATTTTGTTGTTTCCTGGATTTGGATGCACGGGTGAAGTGTGGGACGATGCAGTAGCGGAACTTTCGAAAACACATCAGTGCCACATCTTTACGTTTGCCGGATTTGGCAATGTGGCGCCTATAGAAGGGCCCTGGCTAGCGAAAATAAAAGAAGGCATCATCGCCTATGTGAAAGAGAAGAAATTAAAAAAGCCAACGTTGCTTGGGCATAGCCTTGGTGGCACGTTGAGCTTGTGGCTGGCTTCTGTGGAGCCAGATCTATTCACTAAAATAATCGTGGTGGATGCGCTGCCTGCTTCAGCCGCGTTGATGATTCCAAATTACAAAGGAGAACCTATTGCCTACGACAATCCGCAAAACAAAATGATGCTGGGGATGGACAGTGCTTCATTTGCTGCGATGAATGCGCAGACAGTTCCGTACATGTGTAAAAATGTAGAGAAGCAAAAAGTGTTAATTGATTGGATGAACAAGGCCGATAGAAAAACATACGTTTATGGGTATATCGATATGCTTAATTTAGATTTGCGCGAGGCGATTGCGAAAATTAAAATTCCTGTAATTGTATTGGGTGCTGCTAACCCCGATAAAGCGACAGTAGAAAAAACATACAAAGCGCAGTATGAGAAACTGCCTTCCATAGCATTTTATTATGCGGAAAATTCTGCTCACTTTGTGATGTATGACCAACCGAAATGGTTTTTGGAGAAGCTAAATGAAAACGTGAAGTAAAGTTTAGCATAAATAGTAGATACGGTGGACAAGAAAGCACGCTTCAATGAGTTGTTTGACAGGCACTACGGTAAAGTATTCAGGCTTTGCAAAGGATACTTCAATGGCAATGAGGCGTTGGCTTCTGATTCGGCTCAAGAAGTTTTTATAAAAATATGGGAGTCGTTGGATTCGTTTCGAGGTGAATCGAGCATTAGCACTTGGATTTATCGGATTTCGGTGAACACCTGTTTACTCTACTTGAGAAAACAATCTACTAAAAAGGAAAAGGCCATGAATGCTTTTCCATCCATCGCAGCAGAGCAATATTCTTTTGTGGAAGAAGAAAAGCTACAGAAAATGTATGGATGTATTCAGAAGTTAGAGGAGAAAGACAAAATGATTACGCTAATGATGTTGGAAGGAATTGGCTATCAAGTAATATCTGAAGTGGTGGGCATAACAGAAGAAGCCCTTCGCGTGCGGATTCATAGAATAAAAAAGAACTTAACTCAATGTGTGCAACATGGAAACATTTGACGAACTACAAACGATTTGGAGTAAGCAGCCGAATGCTATTAGCAATACTTCGGCAGCGGATTTGATGAAAAAAGGAGAAGACCATATTAAAAAAGTGCGGGCAGGTCATTGGGGTACTACCGCCATCATCTCCGTTTTGATTATTGTCTTGATTGGTTACTTTTTGGGGATGAAGGCCTATCAGTTGAATGGTCTGACAATTGGCTTAACTTTGATGATTGTGGTGATGATCGCACGAGTGATTTTAGAATGGATCAGCGCGACTCGATTTAGAAGTATTAAGCCAGACAACTCGTTGGCAGAGTTTAGTACAAAAATGCAGTGGTACTATGCGTGGAGAAAGAAGATTCACACGGTATTTATTCCCATCATTTATATCTTGTATGTGATTGGGTTTACACTATTGCTTCCCACTTTCAAAACCAATCTATCGCATGGTATGTATCTTTATTGCCTGATCAGTGGCTATGGGTTCTTAACTGCCTTTGCTTTATTCCTGGTTTGGATCTTAAGAAAGGAAATGAAGTTGTTGAATTTTTTGAGGGACCTGAATTAAAATGAAGTTTCAACCTCTGTGATTATTTTGAGTTCTCAGCCATCAAGCAAACTTAACGAAGTTGTGTTTCGTGTGGACACGAACCACGGTGAGTGATTCTTCGATCAAAAAAAGTCGTTGAAATGCAGCTAAAAAAGCGACAACACCCAATACTTTATTTGTTCGTAAAAATTTGGCAATGATGCCGGATATACGACAATACAAAAAAGTAATCCATACACAGCGCCATACAAGTGAGCATCGTGATTGATGTTATCATTTGCTTTTCTGCCCTGATAATACGTGTAAATCAGGTAGCCCACACCAAACACAAACCCAGGCATGCACAGTGCAAAGTATAAGCAAATCGACTGCAACGGTTGAAAAATGATAAACACAAAAATGACTGATCCCACTCCTCCTGAAGCGCCCAGTGCATTATAATTTGTATTGTTTTTTTCTTTTAAGTAAGTCGGGATATCAGAAACAACAATAGCCGTGAGGTACAAGGCAATGAAATAATACATGCCCGCTTCGCCAAACAAAGCCCCTAACACAGACTCTACCGCTGTGCCAAAAAAGTAGAAGGAGAACATGTTCCACAGCAAATGCATGTGATCTTGATGGATGAATCCGGAGGTGATAAATCGATAGTATTGGCCGTTCATATGAACTGAGTGAGGGTTCATCATGAGCCGCGCCAACAACTCGGGCTTGTTGAACGAATAAAAGCTTACGGCTACAGTGATGCAGATCAGAATGACAGTTACACTCACATGAAAAGAATTAAAAAATAGGTTCAGTGCAATGTTAGATAATTAAGTCGGAACAATTCTATACATGTTGGTCAGAGTCGACTAAACAGCCGCCACTGCGAAAAAAAAACAAGCTTCGAATAGAAACCCATATTGCGGCAGGGATAGAAGCGGCACCCCGAGGTGGCAAGGCACGAGCAGGGCACGAGGAGTAGAGCGGATAGCCCGTCTGCCGCCCAGATAACTTAAGAATCAATTGAGTAATAACTGTATGTGATGCGCAGGACTTTTTTTACATTGCGCCCGCTATTCAGCATTAACAATAACCTATGAACAAGTCTATTCTAATCCTTTTGTTGGCAGCTGTCACCTGCTTTTCAGCCAGTGCCGAAGTGACACCTATTGCCAACGGCTATCACGTAGTAGTGGCCACCTTCAACGACCGCCAGGAAAAAGAGGCGCAAAAGTTTTCTGAGTCCCTCAACAAAAAAGGTTTTTCTTCTGGCTATGGGCTGGAAAAAGGGAAGCGTTTCATCTATGTTTTTCTCCAGAGTTTTGACTTCACGCAGTACAGCGCAGCCGTAAAGGCGATGACGGAAGCGCGGAAGAAAAGCGAGTTTGCTACCGCCTGGGTAGTGAAAATAAAAGATGGCCGTGAGATTAAAGAGGGAGAAGCAGTAGCTGAAACTGCCGCACCTGTGGCGGAAAAAGAATTGGTGCCTGAGATCATCACGGAGTATATACTCAATCCTCCGGCTGACCCCATTCCAAATCCCCAAGATCTGGGCAACACTCCCATATTCCTGAGTGTGTACCGAGACCGCGATAGCAAAAACGTAGTGGCAGATATCAATGTCTATGATCCTGACAATGGCAAACTGCTAGCCACTTTGAAAAGCAACCTTTACATGAACGTATCTGATCCGAAAACAAAGTCAGGGCGAATTAAATTGGTTGCATCTGCACTCGGCTACAGTGACGCTCAGGTGGAGATAGGATATAAGAACACAGAGAAAGACACCGTACAGAAGAACGTGGTCTATTTTGGAAGTTATTTTCAATTGAGGTTCCCAATGCAAAAGGTGCCGTCTGGCGCACAAGTGGTGATATCAAAAGTTGCTTTCTTTAACGATGCAGCTATCATGACACCCTCTAGCAAGGAACAATTATTGGCCTTGCTGGAGATGCTGCAAGATAACCCTGCGATGCGCATACGAATAAACGGACATACCAACGGAAATGATAGAGGCAGAATCAATTATGTGGGACCGAGTAAAAATTTCTTTGAGTTTGCTGCTGACCGAATCGAGAAAAGTGGATCAGCAAAAGAACTATCCGTTGCGCGAGCTCAGGTGATCAAAGATTGGTTAATTATGCAAGGTATTTCTGAAGGGCGTGTGGAGGTTATTGGCTGGGGAGGGTCAAAACCACTCTTTGAAAAGAACAGCCAAAACGAACGCAAAAATGCGCGCGTAGAAATGGAGGTACTTAACTAGACCAAGAGCCAGCACCAACAGTCTCACACTGCAAAGCAACACTTGCTGGTTTCAGCAAGTGTTGCTTTTTACAAAGGCAGGATTAAAAAGACATCATGACCGAACGAGAGCTGATAAAGTTGGAAGCCACCATCCGAAATAAAATGGAGGAGATTAGAAAACAACGCGTGAGCCTAAAAGACTCGGGCATTGGCGGACTCATGAATTCCCTGAAGAAAGTAGACGAAGCACTTTACGAGAAAATACTGCCGGAGTATAAAAAAATGGCGATCGAAAGTAATATTTTTAAGAAATAGTTTCTCTACCGTGCGGAGCACTCCCCTGAATAAAAAAATGGGTTTTGAGTAACAGTACTCACCCATTAAAGTCTACCGGCAATCAGCGCCAAAAAAATAGTGGTCAGATTTGGAGTCTCTTTTGTAACCTTTTACAACTTTTCGAGTGTTACTACCATCTACCAAGTCAAACACCCCTTGCCATGTTAAAAAATCTGTTCATCGTTGCCTTATCGTACCATACGCAAAGACAAGGCTTATAGCGCCATTAACATTTTAGGATTAACCATCGGCATCACATGCAGCTTGTTTTTGCTGATGTACATCATCGATGAATTGAGTTTTGATCGCTATCACAAAAACGCAGATAACATTTACCGTATCGTTTCCAACATCAAAGAGCCGGACAACACCTTTACTTGGGCGGTGGCCCAAAAACCAATGGCGGTCGAGCTACGAGACAATTATCCCGAGGTAAAAAATGCGGTGCGCTTTGACGGGTTCGGAAAGACGCTCTTCAAGCACAACGAAAAAGAATTCAATGAGACTGATTTTTACCTGACCGACTCGACTGTCTTTGACATGTTTAGTTACCAATTTCTTGCCGGGGACGCCTCTACTGCTCTTGACAACCCATTCTCTATTGTTCTTACTGAAAAGACGGCTAAGAAATACTTTACAGACGTCACATCCGCCATTGGTCAGTCGCTTCAAACAACCAACGGTGAAGGGGTGACGGAGGATTTTAAAGTAACCGGCATCATCGCGAATGTTCCTTTGAATTCCCACTTCCGCTTTGAAGCATTGATGTCGGGCAATTCTTATCCCAAGAACCAAGGCGGCTGGGGTGGCTTTGGCGTGTTTACCTATATTCGATTGCCGGATAACTACGCTCTCTCTAAGATGTATTCAAGTCTTGACTCCATCGTAAAAAAGAAGGTGAATCCGATTTTTGAACAGTATGGAATCTCAGTGAAATATGAGTTGCAAAAAATAACAGACATCCATCTTTACTCAAAAATTCAAGATGAAGCCGAAGCAGGTGGCGACATTTCCTACATCTATATTTTTAGCGCAGTAGCCGCTTTTATGTTGATTATTGCATGCATCAACTACATGAATCTGGCCACCGCCCGCTCGGCAAACCGATCCAAAGAAGTTGGTATCAGAAAGGTAATGGGTTCGCAAAGGATCCAGTTGTTGTTACAATTTATTGCAGAGTCTGTTGTGATGGCTTTCCTCGCCCTTGTAATAAGTATCGTGTTGATTTACTTGCTGCTTCCGGCCTTTAATACCTTAGCAAATAAAGAGCTACCATTCTCTTATATTTTCCAGCCTGCAGTACTGCTCAGCCTCGTTGGAATTATGCTATTCATTGGGATTGCAGGCGGGAGCTATCCGGCAGTCTATCTTTCCGGCTTCAGCCCGGTACAGGTTTTAAAAGGAAAACTTGCTTCGAAAGGGGGAAGTCTGGTTTTTAGAAAGGTGCTGGTTGTGCTCCAGTTCGGCATCTCCATTTTCATGCTGATCTCAACGCTAGTAGTTTTCGATCAGCTTCAGTTCATGAGAAATAAAGATTTGGGCTTTTCAAAGGAACATATCGTGCGGCTAAACTTAAGTGAACGAGAACTGAGGAACAAGTCACAAGTATTAGTGGATGCCCTGAAACAAACTCCTGAGGTAACAGCCATCGGCATGGCAAGTTCATCGCCTGGAGAAGGGATTGGAAAACTGTTGCTAAAAGTGGAAGACAACGATGGAAAGTTAAGCGACCGCGGTGTAGATTTATTTACGGCTGATAACGATTTTGTAAAAACGATGGGCATGACCATTGTTACGGGGCGTGATTTTTCACGCGAGGTGGCCTCAGACACTACCTATGCCGTTTTAGTAAATGAGGCGATGGTAACACGAATGGCCTGGAAAGAACCTATTGGAAAGAAATTTATTTTTCAGGGAGGTGGGCCGAATGGAGGCCCACAAGAGAAACGAGTTGTTGGTGTAGTAAAAGACTATCATCAGAATTCACTCTACGATGCCATTGAACCCTTGATGATCCTATTGGACCGGAGAAATAATTATGTGTTTGTCCGAACGAGTGAGGGTGATGTTCACCAATCTATTGCAGCAGTCGAAAAAGCCTGGAAGAACGTATTCCCGAGTTTCGCTTTCGAGTATACCTTTCTTGATCAAGATTTCAATTCTCAGTACAAAGCAGATGAAAAACGAAGTCAGATCTTTACTTTATTTTCAAGCCTAACCATTTTCGTAGCTTGTCTGGGTCTGTTGGGATTGGCCGCATTCACGACTGAACAACGTACCAAGGAGATTGGTGTCAGGAAAGTAATTGGCGCTAGCGTTGGAAGTTTGATGTTCCTGGTATCAAAGGAATTCTTTTTGCTGGTCAGTATAGGAATGGTGCTAGCCTTCCCGGTTGCGTGGTACTTTACAGATACATGGCTGCAAAATTTTGCGTATCGAATTGACTTGAAAGGAGAATGGCTCACATTTATTCTCGCCTCCTTGCTTGCTTTTTTAATCACACTGATAACGGTGGGGTACCATGTTATTCGTGCTGCTTCCGCCAATCCAGTAACCGCTTTGCGGGATGAATAGGGCTTTTATAAGCGCTTTCTAAGAGAAAAACAGGGGGTAAAAATCAGACCGGCACAAGAATCATCAAGTTCTAGTGTTTTTATTGCGACCAGAATTCAATACTTTGGCAGCCCTTTTTAACGAACCGTTGAAATAATGGCCAATGCCGGAGATTCGCATAGAATGACCTTCAAACTACAGTTTCACTATTGGTTTAGCGATAAATCACATACGATGGACGCCCTGATCCATAATAAGTGTGAGCGTGAGCTGCTCGAGTTGACCAAGGCAATTGCAAAAATCTGCGGGGTGAACATAAAAATGGAGACCGAACCTTCGGGCAAAGGCGGGCTAAAAAGCTGGCTAACTATAACAGCAAAATCCCCCAAAAAAACAGCCCCAGCTAAAATCGCATTGGTCAATACGGTGGTGGCCACGTGTGTTGCTACACCTGGCCAAACATCAATGAGTGAGATAGGCAATGCCCTTTTGGATTCGCTTGCGGAAAAAGTATCCGAAGAAGCCGGCAAGGAACAGCTTCAAAAAGACATCCATGCGTTGAAGATCGAGTTCGCCAATCTGTTGCCGTTACTAGATCAAAGTAGTGTGGTAAAAAAACGCAGATCAACCTTTTATGATCTGCTACGCAAATATCAAAAAGTGAAAAGCATCTCTGTAGCGCTGACCGATGAAACAAAGAAACCTATTACAGAAGAACAATTGGTAGCCAGGGAAGAGTTTAAGGTATTTATTGTTAGTTCAAATACGGTAGCTCCGCAGGTCGTAGAGAATGCAGAGATAGAAATCATTTCGCCTGTATTGATGAAAGGCAAACACAAATGGAGAGGTATGTACAAAGGTGAGCCGATTTCATTTGTGATGAAGTCAGATGACTTTATGACCCTTGTGCAATCTGGTAAAGTAGAGTTCAAGAGCGGCTCGACCATCGCCTGCACATTGCAAATTGAAAAGAAGATAAACGGTGTTGGCGTAGAAAGAATTATGGGTTACAATATTCTTGGTGTCGGCAGCTATTCTGAAAATGGAAAAACAATCGAAACACCTGAGGCCAAGCAAAAACAAAAGCAAGCGGTCGTGAGCAAAAGGCAATTGGACCTTTTTGGGTAAAATACGTTGAGAAGTCAACTGTGCAATATAGCAGTACCGACTTGCAGTTTTCCGACTAATCGATCTTCTTCATTTCATTCCACAACTTGTCAAATTGGTTGGAAAATGATTTAATCACATTTGCCTCCCGCGTTAGCAAAATATTTTCATGATTGTACTTCGCTGCACTCAATGTCCAGTTGTAGCTACCCGTAATCAACGTATGCTGATCGGCAATCATGAATTTATGATGCATGTGATTTGACGTGATATCCATTTTAACAGCAATACCCGCTCGTGCCAATTGATCGATATCAGAACCCTGATCTAAACTTTTATCATTGTCTGTAATCACCTTGATCTGAACTTTTCTTCGATGGGCAGCCAAGAGGCTCTTCGTGATGCTATCGTCACTAATGGTAAACACACAAATTTGCAATTGCTTATTCGCACCATCAATGCGCTGTATTATTGTATTTCGACAAGCATCACCCGGGCTAAAAAAAGCATCTGTTGTTGAAGTCGTTGGTAGCACCAATGCGCTGGTTGCGGTTTTTATCCAATCCATAATAAACGGATAGTTGGCGGGAGTGATCGTTGCATTGGCCAATTCAAATACTTTGCCGCACAGAAAATTCAATTGGTTAGCATCCAAAATTCTTTCTTGCACCATCGATTTGAGTGTTCTTTTTTCATCTTTCGAAAAGACTTCGTCCGCAATCGAACGCTGAAGGTATTCAACCAATTCATCCATGCCTCTAAACTAAGAAGTTGCTTGGCATTGCGCAAGGGCCGATAATTGGACCATCCGGATGTTGATGAGTGTTTTCAAACATTCACAACTAAAAAAAGCCGCTCATCAATTTGTTTGTCCATACTGTCCACATATTTATGGTAGCCGTATAAGCCAATGATCTGCCCGGTTATCCACTAACTAAATCATCCAAATTATGAAAATGAAAACTACAAATTTCCTTTTGCTCATTGGTATGTTGATACTAATCCAGTTCAACTCAATGGGCAAACAATTGCAGTTGCCCGATGACGGAGTAAATATAAAGCGAAACACAGGAACCCGAGTGGGTGTGACAGATATCGAAATTAAATGGAATGCACCAGCCGTGCGCGGCCGCGAGGGAGCAATCTGGGGAACGGGCATTGCGCCCAATGGTTTTACCGTTCTGGGATTTGGGTCATTTGTTGAATCTCCCTGGAGAGCCGGAGCCAATGAAAGCACAACCATCTCCTTCTCTACTGACGTAACGATTAATGGCAAGCCATTGGCTGCGGGGAAATATGGGTTCTTCATCGCGCTGTATGCAGATTCAAGTACTCTCATTTTTAACAAGAACACGGCAGGCTGGGGAAGTTATTTTTACAAAAGCGAAATGGATGTCGCACGAATTGGTACACGTCAGCAAAAAGACATGAAGGAAAGCAAGGAACGACTGGACTTTGTTTTCTCTAATCAAACAGACCGCGGGGTGGAGGTTGCCCTTGAGTGGGAACGTTGGAGAATTCCATTTAAGGTAGAAACTGATTTAACAAAAAATACTTTGGCATCTATCCGTTCTCAAATGAGCGGTGCATTAGGTTTTGATCCACCAAGCCTCGAGGCGGCTGCCGCGTGGTGCTTACGAAACAACGTTAACTACGAAGAAGCGTTAGCATGGATCAATGTGGCGGTAGATCCAAGCATGGGTGGTGTCAAAACGTTCAACGCACTTTCCACAAAAGCCGGCTTGCTCGGAAAATTAAACAAGAAAGAAGAAGCAGAGCAAATGATGCAAGAAGCATTGCTCAATGCCAATGCCATGGAGATGCATGTTTACGGTCGTCAATTGCTCGCTGAGAAAAAAGTAAAAGAGGCGATGGCCATTTTTGAGAAGAACTACAAAAAGAATAAAGGCATATGGCCGACTAATGGAGGGATGATGCGCGGCTATTCTGCAATGGGTGACTTGAAGAAAGCACTAGAACATGCCAAACTTGCACTGGCTCAAGCGCCCAACCCAGAAACTAAAAAATTGATTGAGCAGGCCATCAAAACATTGGAGTCAGGCAAACCGCTGTAGGTTTTTCTTAAGTCCATTAACCCGCCCTTGTTGCCTGGAAAGCAACAAGGGTTTTTTTACCCTTTTATTTTCGTAGTTCCTTTTTTAAGATTTTGCCAGTAGCGCTCATGGGGAGTGCAGAGAGAAATTCGATGTGCCGAGGATATTTGTAAGAAGCGATGTGCTCTTTCGTCCATTCGATCAGTTCATGTTCGCTGACTTTCTTATCTTGTTTCAACACAACATATGCTTTTATTTCTTCACCCATTTCTTCGTGCGGAATGCCAATTACAGCAACAAGTGAAACAGCCTCGTGCTTGATCATGAGCTCCTCCACTTCGCGCGGATACACATTAAAACCGCCCCGGATAATCATGTCCTTCGTACGGTCTACGATGTAATAAAACCCATCTTCGTCTTTCACGGCAATATCTCCCGAATGAAGCCACCCATCCTGGATGGTCTTTGCGGTTTCATCTGGCTTTTTGTAATACCCTTTCATCACATTGTGTCCGCGGTAAAGTAACTCACCCTTTTCTCCCACCGCAACTTCTTTTCCTTCGGTATCGACAAGTTTTACATCTACGCCCCAGGCAGACGTGCCAATAGAACCCGGCTTACGACCAACATTCAATTGATTAAATGTAACAACAGGTGAGCCTTCCGACATACCATATCCTTCCAGGATAGCAACATGAAAACGGTTCTCAAAATCTTCAAGCACTTTTACCGGTAATGATGCGCCACCCGATGCACATCTTTTCAGTGTATTGGCAATCGTTTCATAATCAAATTTTGGATCGGTATAATTGACAAGCCCCCAGTACATAGTGGGTACACCTGCGAAAAGAGTCACCTTGTGTTTTTGCATCAGACCAAAAACAGCTTCCGCATCAAATCGAGGCAGTAGCACACTGGTGGCTCCTTTGTAGATACCCGCATTCATTAGTGTGGTCATCGCAAAAATGTGAAAGAGTGGCAAAACAATTAACTGAATATCTTCCGGCTCTGTACCAAACAAATCCGTTGACAGGATTGCATTGAGCAATAAATTTGAATGGGTTAATTCCGCCCCTTTCGGTCGGCCGGTAGTTCCGGAAGTGTAGATAATGACACACGTATCTTCCGCCAACGAAGGATATATTTCAAACGTGGGTGACTGCCCTTTCATCAATTCACCCAAAGTAGCAGTTCCTTGGATTGAAGATGGCATTTCAGCAGTAGGCATGATCATAAAAAAGAGTTCACAATCAGGCGCTGCGTTAAAACCTGCATGTCCCATTTCGCCCATTGGCAAATCTGCCGTACCTGTAAAACAGAAATAGGCTTTCGCTTCACTATCTTTCAAGTGGTACTCAATCTCGTCTTTTTTCAATAACACACTCAACGGAACGACCACTGCGCCTAGTTTGATGATTCCAAAATAGATGATCGGAAAGTAAGGCAGATTTAGACAGCTCAACGCCACTTTGTCTCCGGCCTTGATGCCCTTTGCCTTCAGCCCATTGGCTACCTGGCTAGCCGCACCATTTATTTGTGCATACGACAAAGTAGTATCCATAAAAGTAAAGGCTCCTTTACCTGGATAACGCTTAGCGCTATCTTCGAGAATGGTAGCAAGGTTGAGCATAGTGTTAAAATTTTAGTTCAGTTGAATAGCTCAAGCTAAACTACAAAAATGATTTTCACAATTACCAGTTCTATTTTTAGGAATATTTTTTGAGACCGCTTTGAATAGCTTCCTATTCAAAGCGCTCCGAATCCAATAAAATCCAATCGCTTTATGCGCCACCGGCTGTTTTTCTTATCTTTCGCTAAATACAAAAGTCTCAGACATGCAAAAAATCACTAAGCCCCTTCTATTGTTCTTTCTTTTTATTGTGATCGCTTCATGTGAGCAAAAAAGAGAAGAAACCAAAGCCACCGCTGACTACCTGGAAGAAATCACTGTCCTACAACTGCAAGACGGTTACACCAAAGGAACCTTTACAGCGGAGCAAGTGGTAAAAGACTACCTGGCCAGGATCGAAGCGATTGATAAAAAAGGACCGGGCATTAATTCAATTTTGTTTGTTAATCCTAAAGCCATTGAGCTGGCAAAGGAATTAGACAAAGAAAGGAAAGAAGGAAAATTACGTGGGCCACTCCATGGAATCCCGGTGATTCTTAAAGATAATATTGATACGCAAGATATGCCCACCACAGCAGGGGCTACTGTGTTGCGAACCTCTTATCCACCAAAAGACAGTTACATCACGACACAACTGAAAAACGCAGGTGCCATTATTATCGCTAAAGCAAACCTTAGCGAGTGGGCCAATTTCAGGGGAGATATGTCATCGAGTGGATGGAGCGGTGTTGGAGGCCAAACAAAGAACCCATATGTACTTGATCGCAATCCTTGTGGTTCTAGTGCCGGATCGGGTGCCTCTATTGCTGCTAGCCTGGCCGCCTTTGCGATCGGCACTGAAACAAATGGATCTATTGTTTGCCCGTCCAACAACAATGGCCTCGTAGGACTGAAGCCAACAGTGGGTTTGTTGAGCCGAAGCGGTATTATTCCTATTTCATTCACGCAAGATACTCCCGGGCCAATGGCACGCTCAGTGGAAGATGTTGCTGTCAGCCTTGGCGTGTTGGTGGGCGTAGATTCATCGGATAGTAAAACACTTGTGTCTGCTGGAAAATATCTTACCGACTATACAAAGTCATTGAAAAAAGATGGATTAAAAGGAAAGCGACTGGGATTGTTGAAAAGCAGTCTTGGCTATCATGCAAAAGTAGATACATTAATGAAGCAAGCTGTTGCACAGTTGAAAAGTCAGGGCGCAGAAATTGTTGAGCTTGACTTTAGCATGGATCGTGCAGCGAATGGTTCTTCTTTTCAAGTGTTGCTCTACGAATTCAACGATGGACTTACGAAGTACTTTGCAAGCTTGGGCGAAAAGACACCCGTGAAAAATCTAAAGGAATTGATCGAGTTTAATAAAAAAGATTCCATCGAACTTCGCTACTTCGATCAGAAACTTTTAGAGATGGCAGCTGCCAAAGGTGACCTCAGCACCAAAGAATATGTCGATGCCCTGGCACTCATGTGGAAAGCCACTCGTGAAAATGGCATAGACAAATTGTTAAAGGAAAATTCTCTGGATGCGTTAATTGCACCAACGGGATCGCCCGCCTGGAAAACGGACTTGATCGATGGCGATCATTTTATTGGAGGAAGTTCTTCGTTGGCCGCTGTGTCTGGGTATCCTTCTATTACCGTACCAATGGGTTTCATCGATGAGCTGCCGGTAGGAATCTCCTTTTTTAGCACTGCTTGGACCGAATCGCTTTTGTTGGAAATTGCTTACTCCTATGAGCAAAGTACAAAGCATCGAAAAGCGCCTAAGTACATTCCATCCAATTAGTCAGTTTTTTGGTTTTTAAATTATGATTCACATTTCAAATAAATCAACCTGGCAATTTTTGCAAATTGTTAGTGCATTGATTTTTATCAACGGTTGTACAACTTCTTCAACAGAAAAGAATGCGCGTACGCTTGGCGAGATTGCCGCGATCAGTGAAATGGTTGAAGCGGGAGTAAAAAAAATAGGACTCAGCGCTCCTCTGACTTCATCAGAAATGAATTCCATTTTTGCCAAAGCAGAGCAAATAGCCGCGGGCTATGGTGTACAAGCCTACCGAGAGCCGCAATTTATCGAAACAGATTTATTCCCGATCGAAAAAACAAAAGGGAAAGAAGTGTTGATCATCTATCGCGGTACAACCAAAGACGAATATCTCCAGCTAAAAAACGATCAGAAAAAGCTAGAAGCAGAAGGGCATTATGAGGGAAAAGCACGCGAGGAAATAACGAGGCGAATGGGAAGGTTGCTGAGCTATCCCACTCAAAGAATTAACCAGTTGTTAGCAAGTCATACTTCTTTTCGCACACTTCACGATTTTGGAATAAGAGCATCCAATCTCTATTTGTACTACAACGATCTTCCAACAGCCACTGAATTTTATGCAAAAAAGCTGGGCATGGAAATGGTGGCTGACTACAAAACTTCAAAGGTCTTTCGCATGACTGCTGATTCGTATCTGGTACTATCTGATGCAGCAAGCAGTATGCACAAAGCCGAGGAACCAAAAACGGTTGCGTTGGCACTGTTGACCGATCAATTAGATGAGTGGTACACCTACTTAAAAACAACAAACATTCCATTCAAATATGAGTACAACCTAAAACCCAACCGGCCCCACGATGGCTTTGTGGTCATCGATCCCGAAGGGTATTTGTTAGAATTCGAACGCTTTAACCCAGATGTTGAGAATGAAGATTTTTTGCCTCAACTAAATTTGTTACAAACGATCGTTGCAAAAACACCCTCCCAAGGTTTAGGATTTAAAGCAACCATTACGTGGTTGTATTACAAAGACATGGTGGCTATGGAACGGTTTTACCAGGAGACGCTGGGCCTTACGCGAGTTGTTGATCAAGGCTGGGCAAAAGTATATCAAAGCTCAAAAAGTGGTTACATCGGTCTAGTAGACGAGCGAAGAGGCATGCATCATTTTACTGAAAAAAAAGCAGTTAATGTGTCGTTCGTTATGAGCGACCTCGAAGGCTGGTTTACCTATGCGAAAAAGAATCGAAGCCTCACCTTCGGGGCTGATAGCACGGTAGTTACTACTGATCCGCGCTTTCATACCTTTTTCGGATTCGATCCAGAAGGCTACGTGTTTGAGTTTGATACATTTCTTCCTCACCAAGAAAACAAACAATTGCTTGAATACCTTACTGGTAAATAATCGATAGAAACAGAAGTAAAAAGTTAGTCGTTCTGCTTAGGAGTTCGAATAGTCTGTCCACTACCAGGTTCAGTTTTTTTCGTATTTTAGTATTTTCAAAAGCGCATGAAAACACTTCGAAAAATAGGATTCTTTACAGCTTTCATTCTTCCCGGATTAGTGATGATCGGCTTCTATGCCGGTGGAGGTTGGAATTTTTTGGCTCTCGCTTTTGTGTTCGGATTTATCACGGTAATTGATCACTTCACCGGTATCGACAAAGAAAACATCGAAGAAACAGAAGCCAAAGTAGTGGGTGACGAATTTTATTACCGCTTTGTTACCTATATCTGGACTTTCGTGCAAGTAGCTTTCGTGGTGTGGGGAGCTTTTGCCGTTACAACCGGGCGACTTACAACAACCCTTGAATGGGTTGGTTTCGTGATTGGGTTTAGTTTAGTTACAGGCGGCATAGGCATTACTGTAGCACATGAGTTGGGTCATAAGAAATCAAAATTGGAGCAATTCTACAGTAAGCTTATTTTAATGACGGTATGCTACATGCATTTCTTCATCGAACATAATCGCGGGCATCATGTGCAAGTGGCCACACCCGATGACCCTGCCACTTCACGGCACAATGAAAGTTTTTATGTGTTCTGGTTCCGTTCCGTTTTTCACGGCTATGCACATGCCTGGCAGCTCGAAAAAGAAAGTTTACATCGAAAAGGTTTTTCTACCTGGAGCGTCAAAAACGAGATGATTTGGTTTGCCCTTCTCCCAATTCTCTTTTGTATTGCGTTAACCATCATCGGCACGATTTTAACAGGAAGAATCGTTTGGGAAATCCCTGTTTTCTTTTTTACGCAGAGCTTTTTTGCGTTTACATTGCTCGAACTCGTTAATTACATCGAACACTATGGCATCGTAAGAAATCAAAGTGTGGAAGGGAAATATGAACGAGTCAATCCGCTGCATTCCTGGAACGCTAGTCACCTTGTTAGTAACTTCTTCTTGTTTCAGTTGCAGCGCCATTCCGATCATCATGCAAATGCAATCAAACGCTATCAAGTATTGAATCACTATGATGATAGTCCGCAACTTCCCTTCGGATACCCCACGATGATATTGATTGCGCTATTACCTCCTCTCTGGTTTGCAAAGATGAATCCACGATTACAAGAGTGGAAAGAAAAAGTTTACCTCCCACAGTCAGCCGCCTAAAAACTTCTTGATGAAAAATTTTAAAAGAGCCCTATTGCTATTGGTGATAGCAATTGTTGGTTACGCAAGCTACTATTTGTCACAAGCGCTTCCTATCATTGCCGGGTATGGCGCAAAAAATTTGTGTTCGTGTGTATTTGTTGCCGGGCGCAATCCACAGCAGGTGATTGAACAAGAATTAGGCGCCTCACTCATCAATCTGGGAAGTCCGAAAATTCATTATGAAGATTTTTCTGCAACAAGTTCCGTTTTCGGATTGAGTACACGGAAAGCAATCTATCGAAAAGGGTTAGGCTGCACGTTGGTTTCTGAAATAAGTGAAGATGAACTACGCAAACAAACAATCAACCTGTCTGGCAAACCACGGATAGATCAGGATTCAATGGCTTGGCCAAATGGAAACAAGCTAACGGATTCGCTCTTCAACAAAGTTGAAAAAATAAATGCTGTGGTCGAAACAGCTTTTGTAGAACTGGACAAAGCAAATCCACTGAATACCCGTGCTGTAATAATTGTTCACCATGGACAGATCATCGCAGAAAAATATGCAGCAGGATTTAACGAGCATACCAAACTGATCGGCTGGAGCATGACCAAAACAATTACCAACGCAATTGTAGGTGTGTTGGTGAAACAGGGTAAACTAAAAATAGACTCAACTGCCCCTGTTGCAGAATGGGCAAAAGATGAGAGAAATAAAATCTCGCTAAATAATTTAATGCAAGCCAGCAGCGGATTAGCCTGGCAAGAGATTTACGCTGGTGCCAGCACTGCCACAAATATGCTCTTCAGAAAAAAAGATGCCGGGGCATTTGCTGCTGCATCAAAAGTAGAAACAGCACCCAATACAAAATGGTATTATAGCAGTGGAACTACCAATATTATTTCCCGCATTACCAAGCAAACGATTGGCGAAGCCGACTATCATGTGTTTCCTTATCGGGAAATTTTCAATAAGATCGGAACTTACAGCATGACAATAGAGCCCGATCCGTCTGGAACGTTTATAGGTTCTTCTTTCAGCTATGCCACGGCTCGAGATTGGGCGAGATTTGGTTTGTTGTATTTGAATGACGGTGTTTGGAATAACGAACGGATTCTGCCAGAAGGATGGGTAAAATATTCGACCACACCAGCGGATGCTGCCCCGCAAGGAGAGTATGGCGCACAAATCTGGCTTAATGCAGGAAATAAGAAAAATCCAAATGACAAACGTTTTCCTGATGTGCCTAACGATATGTACCTGATGGATGGCTTTGAAGGACAGAATGTGGTGATGGTGCCTTCAAAAGATGTTGTCATCGTACGGCTTGGGCTTAGTCAAAAGAGTGATTTTGATACGAATGCTTTTGTGCGAGATATACTAAAGGCATTAGATTAATCGATAGCCTTCATCGATTCTAAATCCATTTGTTAGCTTTCAACCAATTTTTCAATCGATCCATCCACAGATCAGAAGTAGTTGGGTTTATAAGTCCAAAACCATGTCCTCCGTGTTGGTAGAGATGTAACTCAGCAGGAACTTTGTTTTTCAGCAACGCTTCATAAAAAACAATGCTGTTCAGTGGGATCACGCCCCCGTCATCAGACGCATGTACTAGAAAGGTTGGTGGTGTATTTTTCGAAACATGTTTATCACCTGAATACTCCAACCGTGTTTCGGTCGTATTAGCTACTCCCAATAACTTCTCAAACGAACCGCCATGATAAATAGCCGTGTCAGAACTGATCACAGGATAAATGAGAACCATAAAATCAGGACGTACACTAGTTTGTTTACTATTCTCAATCACAGGCTTGCCAAATTTTGTACCTGCTGTGCTCGCTAAATGTCCACCCGCTGAAAAACCCAGGATGCCGATCTTCTTTGGATCGACTTTCCAATCCTTGGCTCTTTCTCGTATCAATTGAATCGCGCGCTGCGCATCCTGAAGTGGCGCGATCGCTGGGTTGAGTTGAAGGCGTACGTCAGGCAAACGATACTTTAACACAAATGCAGTAACCCCCATTTTGACAAACTCTTTCGCCACATCCGCGCCCTCATGACCTGATGCTAAAATCGAATATCCACCACCAGGGCAAATGATGACAGCCGTGCCATTTCCTTTTCCATTCTCCGGTTGAAAAACAGTGAGTGTAGGTTCTATTACATTACTGATTCGTAAAATTCCATCTTCCCCAACTTCCGATTTCTCATTTACAGAAATATCCACCTTCGAATTTGGGATCGTTGTTTCATACAACTTAACAATCTGTGGTTCCATAGTTGTGCAAGAAAGAAGAAGTAGTAAGAAAAAGTAGTATTTCATGTCGTTTTGTTGGGGATGTATTTCGATCGATGAATCCGAAAAATGTTTACTTCATTTTCGTTATAAACGGTTTGCTTTTCAATTCGCATACCGTTCTTAATCGCCACGTTCGCTGACGGAGCATTCGTAAAACTGATTATTGAAATCAGCGAAGGCGCGAGCTCTTTGTCAAAAGCGTATTCCTTACATTTTCTAGCAGCCTCACTGGCAAAGCCTTTTTCCCGGAAATTCGATAAAAGCGAATAAGCCACTTCTAATTCTACAAGACCATCCACCGTCTGCACGAGTAGTCCGGCATGACCAATTAGTTTTCCCGTTGCCTTTTCAATCAAGGCATTCATACCACCGCGGTTTTCAGTCAGTCTTTTAAACTGCTTGACATACCAATTCTCACATTCTACCGCAGGTTTCTCTCGCGCACCTTTCCAGTATTGAAAAGATGCCGGATCTTCGAAAAAAGGGAGCCACTCGTCAGTATCTTTCACATTGATTGTCCTGAAAACAATCCGCGGTGTTTCGACTCCATTCATCAAATAACTCATTTCCTTTTTCATTGAACCAGAATTCCGGAACATTGCCGAATCAGCTTTGCCGTTTTACAAGATAAATCGATTTTCCCGAATGTGTTTTATGCCGTTACCAAGTCCTGTTTCGGTGCCCTGGCGAGCTTGGTTTTCAGTAACTTAAGCCGTTCAAAGTTTTTTCGGTTCGAGTAAAACTATTCCGGCCAATCCCCCATCTTTATAGCAACAACCAGTTGGAAATAGCCTAAAACCTGGGATTTGTGGCCGAAACTCTACTCGACATAGCTATGATGCATTCCGATTCCCTCATCGCTCGTGCCCGCGAAGGAGATAAGAGTGCCCAGGGCAAGCTGGTGCAATTGTGGTATAAACGGATTTACAATTTCAGCTATAAATTCTTCTTCGACCACGACCTGGCGATGGAAGTGTCGCAGAAAACTTTTATCAGCATGCACAAAAATCTCGGAGGGTTGCAAGAGATAGGGCGTTTTAAATCCTGGATTTATACAATAGCGGTCAACTACTGCAGAGAGGAAGCTCGCAAGCGCAAAACAAACCGGGCGTTGTCACTGGATGACTTGAAACCGGGTGAGGGCGAAGAAAGCTATCGATGGGAAGAAAGTCACCACAGAAGAGAGAATCCGGATCGGCAACTTCGGCATGGAGAACTATCAGACCTGCTGCAGCAATGTTTGATGGAATTGAGTGTAGAGCAACGGGAGGTAGTGATTATGAAAGAATATGAAGGCTTGAAGTTCCGCGAAATTGCTGAAACACTGAACGTCTCAGAGAACACCGTAAAATCCAGAATGTATTACGGCCTGGACGGCTTGAAAAAGATTTTAGAGAGAAGAAACATTACAAAAGAAACCATTGGCTATGAACTATAAACCAGACGAAGGCATGTTGATGGCTTACCTATATGGTGAGTTAACTGCCACAGAAGCTGAAAAAGTGCAACTCTATTTGCAACAACATCCCGAAGTACTAAAAAAACTACAAGGCTTGGGAGAATTGCGAACAGTGATTTCCCATATTCAAGATCAGGAAGTGATTGCTCCACCCTTATTCATGGATGATGCCAATGTAAAACCGCTCTGGCAGTCGAACTACTTCAAAACAGTGATGAGTATTGCAGCATCCCTCCTATTCCTGATGGTGGCAGGTAAATTTTTGGGAACTGAGATTAGCTATTCAAATGGCGAATTGGCAATCAACTTCAGTGGTAAAAAAGAACCAGTAAAGGAAATCGTGCAGCCTTCACTTACCGAAGAGAAGGTAAAAGAAATGATTCAAAATTCGTTGGCAAGTAACAATGAAGTGATCACTTCTAACTGGACCGAAGATCAAAAACGGTTGAGTCAATCGATTCGCCAGAATTTAGACCAGAATTCAAAAAAGATTGACGCGTTGATGAAAGGAGCTGCCGATGCCTCGCAAGCACAGGTGCGCGGATTTGTTGCCAGCTTACAAAATGAAAATCTGAAATTGATGAAAGACTATTTCCAGCTCTCCACAGCTGATCAAAAGAAATACACCGAAGGGCTGTTGGTGGATTTCTCAGAATACCTGAAAGAGCAACGCAGACAAGATTTGATGATTCTGCAAACTAGAGTAAACAGTATCGAAAAAAATACGGATCAATTTAAACAAGAAACAGAACAGATATTGGCCAGTATAATTTCAACTCCTGTGGGGAAGACGAAGAATAGTTATTAGTAGTCATCTCAAATATAAGTCCGATGTCAGGTTGAGCCTGTCGAAACCTAATTGGTTGGATACAAATAGCCTTCGACAAGCTCAGGCTGACAGTAAAACTGATTATTGAGATGTCTTTATAGGAATATGATGGTCAATGATTAAAAAAATAAGTGAACAATTAAAAGAAAAGTATATGAAACGAGTAGAAAGAAAAGTGATGATGATGGCGGTAATGGTGCTGATTTCTTTTGAAGGATTTGCCCAAAAACTAGACGAGGCGCGCATGGAGCGCGATATCGAAGTCGCAGAAAACATTTTGAGTACGCTGCTGAAACAACAGTTCGACAAGCGTTCCTTTTTCCCCATTGAAGTTAGGGGAAATTATCGAGCTGGTTATGGCGTCACATTCACCATTCCAAACTTACAAACTGGTGTTTGGATGCAAGGCTTTGATGTGCCAGCGATGTCTTGGTCTAACGGGGAGGGTAGTTTTTCTTATTCGTACAGCGATGGAAATGAAAATGAAGTGACTATTATCGATCGGCAACCAGTGGAAAATAACAAAGAACAAGCGGAAAGAGATAGAGAAGTGGCTCGTCAGCAAAAAAATAGAGCCACTACAATTGCTGGTTCGGTTGCACGTGCCCCTAAAGCACCACGTGCGGCCGGTTTGAAAAGAACAAATTCAAGACTAGACCGCGATAGTCTGCGTGAGGAATCAAATAAAAAGGTGATCAACGCCATCAAAGAATTTATGGCAGACTACAGTGACTTAATTGGTCAGCTTACTCCAACAGAAAGAGTTGTGGTTACCAACCGCGGGGAAAATGAACGTTTCTGGTTTGGCCAGTTCGACAATCAACAAGGTAACACCTATCTGTTGGTCGAAGCCAACAAAAGCGACCTGACGCAGTATAAGCAAAACAAAATGACTCGCGATCAGTTGATGGCAAAAGTAAAAGTGGTCAACAGCGAGTTAGACAACGAACTGCAGCCCGATCTTGAATTACTGGCAAGCATCTTCAACCGGCTTTACCGGAGTGACCTTTCTAAAACCTATTTTACGCAGGGCAACACGTACTACGAGAGACTCAAAGATTTTGGTGTCATCTATTACATGCAAGTGTACTCCAGCAATCAACAAGACGATGATTTTTGGGCGATGCCTACTATCAGTCTGAATGAGATAGATCAAAAAACCAGAGATGAAAAGGTAAAAGAACTGTACCCACTTTTTGCCAAGAGTATCAAAGAGGACATGCTCGAATACGGGCGAACACTGAAAAGCTTGAAAGATGATGAGAATCTTATCTTCAACATCAAGTTAACAAGATGTGTCGGCTGTGGAATTCCCTCTTCCCTTGAGCTAACTGTTAAAAATAGCGTTCTGAAAGACTATTCATCCGGCAAGCTGACAAAAGAGGCAGCAATGCAAAAGATAACCGAAAAGAAAGGAGTTGAGCAATAAACATCAAACCTTTCAGTGAAAATCCCACTGGTAGTTTCTAAACTATCAGAGGGATTTTGTTTACTGCTAAAAGCAAATTCTCCTAGCTCACTGCTGGCAGCGTGTGAAAACGAGCGCTAACTGAGTGGATGCACGCGTCAGCGAGGAGGGTTACCAACAATTCGAATTTTCCGCCAATAGCAACACCAGTGGGGTCTTACGTAAAGAATTGCTACTTTTGTGGTTGTTTTGATTAAAGAAACATTGAAGTACAGAATAGCCTGATCGAGAATGCCAAACATAGAGTAGTTAGATTGTAACAGTAAAAAAACGCAATGAAAATTTTATTGGACATACCCGACAGCAAGGCAGCTTCTTTAATGGATGTGCTGAGGAGCATTTCTTATGTGAAGGCTAAGCCACTCACCGATGCCAAGGCGTTGCTGATGGAAGAAATAAGGGAGGCGGTAGAAGAAATGAAATTGATCAGGGACGGCAAAAAGAAAGCCCGCAAAGCTGAAGATTTCCTCAATGAGTTATGATGTAAAAACCATTGACGTATTTGAGAGGCAAGCCAAAAGGCTTATTAAAAATTACGCTTCGCTCAAGAAGGAGCTTTTGAAACTAGTACAGGAACTCAAGGAAAACCCGGAACAGGGAACGGCCATAGGTAAAAGTTGTTTCAAAATCCGTATCTCCATCGCTTCTAAAGGAAAAGGCAAATCGGGCGGGGCGAGGATCATTACAAACTTTGTGGTGACAGATGCTAGTGTTTACCTGCTCTCCATCTACGACAAGTCTGAAAAAGAAAATCTATCCGACAAAGAACTCGACCAGCTCCTGAAATCGATACCTAATTGATTAGTTGGCAAAGCATGGGATTCGCAAGATTGTTGGTCTGAGACCAACAATAACTGGTGGTTTCTAACTGTCAGTGGGCTATTGCTTTAAGTAGTTAAGCGCAAATTTATTGCGTTTGCCAAGCTAGAAGAATTTTAGTTCACAGCTGGCGCGCGTTTGTAACGCGTGCCCTCCTACTCTATTTTGTCAACCTCTAAATACCCTTTCTTGTTAGAATAATAATCGCGCGCAGAACTAAACCTATATTCTTCTGGCTCATCAACGATTTCATCCATCACCGGATTATCATGAAGGTAATCCAATTTCTGTCTCGTAAATCTGGCCGCTGTAAGTATCTCCGGATGGTTGCCATCTTGCCAGACCTTGTAATTCTTCATTCTCTTTAGATGATCGGCCACTTCGCTAAATAAGTCAAGCACCCATCGCTTTCTGCTTTCATGAATTTGCTCAATGGTTTTAATAATCTCTTTGGAAGTATGTTTTTTAAAATCCCGAAGGATATCTGATAACTTATTCTCCGAACTAATAATAAGATGAAGATGACTAGGCATCAAGCATGGATCACCAGTCCCTTCTCTTTTTGGCAATAACGCAACGAATCGATGATCACGTGTTTCAGTTCAGGGTGGGTGAACAAATCGACCCAGCCCACAATGGACATGGTAACAAAATACATCCCAGCAGGATCATAGAACTTGTACTTCTCTGACATGAACTAAAAATAGCAAGTTCAATTGAAGGATACAAATACTTTAGGAGCGGCAGCGCGTTGCAAACGCGCGCCAACGGGGAGTTGCTTGTCATTGATTTGCCCATAAGTTTTGCTCAACCGTCCTTTATCCACAGTTCGGATTTGGTGACATAGAATAATGGATTCATTCTTCAGACCAAACCGATCGCCTGCAATGAGCACTTCGTTAGGATAAATCAACCTGCCAGGCTTGCGTGAAGTGATGGGCAGGATATTAACAATGTTGAGCAACTCATTAATTTGATCTTCACTTATTATCAATACTGGCCTTGACTTACCTTGCTCAGAACCAATAACTGGGTCTAGATCTGCTTTGCAAATAGCCCATTTTTTGAAAATCATAAAGCTTCGTTATCAATAGGATCAAAATCGTTGCTCACCTCTTCAACATCTGCTAAAAAAAGAGGATCTGTTGCTGCCTGCTTTAGTAACAATAGTTTACTGGCATAGCTATCTGTAATATCGTCAATGGTGACGAGCACTTTCATCTTGTTTTTAAATTCCTTTGGGAGGTTGATAATAAGCTGATTATCATTTACCTCGTATATGTTCTTATGGCTCATTCCTTCGTCTTTAATTTATCAGCATTAAATTTACAAAATTTAGTCTAAAGGTGGTGAATCCTAATATCGGAATGATGTCGAAGAAAGTCAAACCCATCTTTACAATTGGTCTATTCTTTCAAATTATTAAGCGCAAATTTCCCAATCTCATTAAAAAACCGGTCTTTGTCTTGCCAATAGTTGCGGCTATACAATTGCAAAAACGGCCAACGTTTTGATTCAAGTACGCCTGGAACTAGTGCATGAATGGATTTAGCCGACAGACTCTCTACATAGTTGTTATCATCTGTGAGCAGCGCC
>JAJTGQ010000141.1 GCA_021299455.1 Flammeovirgaceae bacterium
GGCGCTGCTCACAGATGATAACAACTATGTAGAGAGTCTGTCGGCTAAATCCATTCATGCACTAGTTCCAGGCGTACTTGAATCAAAACGTTGGCCGTTTTTGCAATTGTATAGCCGCAACTATTGGCAAGACAAAGACCGATTTTTTAATGAGATTGGAAAATTTGCGCTTAATAATTTGAAAGAATAGGCCAATTATAGAGATGGGTTTGATTATTTTAAGCACATTCTGTTTATAGGATTGTTTGTCGAAGCCAACAATAAAAAAATCTACCGCTCCGAAATATTTAAAAAGTGAATAACGACACTTCGCCTTTGTTGGTGTTGCGCGTGAGAAAGAGGGATGGTGCACCAATAAACAAGATGAAACAGTATAACAGATGAACAAATTGAATGGACAAAAGCATAACATATTCGAAAGAGCATCGTTCGCAGCGGAGTCTTCCGCCTCGGGGACTCCGCGTATAATGAACCCGCAAAAATAGATAGCTAACGGAATAGTTGAAGACGAAGGAATGTATAGGTGTAGGAATAGTAATGTCGGAAAAGCGCGGAGTCCCGAGGCGGAGACTCTGCTAGGAAAAAAGGGATCAGACGAGCGCAGAGTCAGAGGCGAGACTCTGCGAAGAATAAGTATATGCATAGCTCGGCCAGGTACTACGCCCTAGTTGATGTTGGTCGAAATTAGTTATTGTTGGTCTCCCGACCAACAATCTTATTCTCAAATATCTTATTTTTAATTTTTGCATTATTTTAAAGCATGAAATTGGATCTTAATCATGTTCAATTCTTCTCTGCTGTTCGCAATGACTGGATTCGGTTGCTCGATTCGGATGAAGCGAAGGATACAACTATCAAAGCACTTAAATATCAAGTAGAGATTGGTCATGTTAAGATTGCAGCATTTGTGATCATGCCCAATCATCTTCATATCATTTGGCGGGTTCAAAATGAATATAATCTTGAAGACGTACAGCGTGACTTTCTTAAATTCACTGCAAAGGAATTGTTGCAGTTGATCAAGAGTAAGAAGGGCGATCAAGGAGTAGAAGAATTGTATGTTGGATTAAAGGACAGAACATTTCAAGTATGGAAGCGAAACTCAATGAGCATCGATTTAGTTCATGAGTGGTTCTTCAAGCAAAAGTTTGACTATCTTCATCATAATCCGTGCCAGCCCCATTGGCAGTTGTCGTTGCAGCCTGAAGATTACAAATATAGCTCTGCACGTTTTTATGAGACTGGGGACGATGAGTTTGGGTTTCTTACACATCATTCGGAGATTTAGGATTGTTGGTCGGGAGACCAACAATAACAGAGTTTACATCCAAAGAAATTATACGAGCGATTGAATCGAGTAAAACGGAAAGCAGGAAAGAGTGGATGCTAGAGATTTTCAAGAAAGCAGGTGATGCCAATAACAGAAATAGCACCTATCAATTTTGGCGACAAGATAATCAACCAAAGGAGTTATTTTCGAGCGGATTTACTGAACAAAAGTTAAGTTACATTCATAACAATCCGGTGGAAGCTGGTATCGTGGAGAAAGCAGAGGAGTATTTACACAGCAGTGCCAGAGATTACTTTGAAGGAAAGAATATTGGTTTGTTGCAAATTGAATTTTTGGAATGATGAGTAGGATAGGTGTATGTCCTGAGTTGCAAACTCAGGACAGCAGAGGAAATCACTTCACCTTCGATACATAGCTATCGAAACCGCCTGCGGAACTTACTGAACGGCCTGCCTGCCAGAAAACACCCGTGAAGGTTCCGACCGTCACAACTTCCTCATTTCCCCGATGGAGGGTGATCGCATAGTTAACATCATCCTGGGTACTACCTGCAGCCCTTGCCCATTGAACTTCTCCGGTGGTGTTTACTTTACTCACGAACACGTCTCGTTGTCCTGCAGCTGTAAGGGTTGCGCTTCCCAGTTGCATCGTGGCAGAAAAACTTCCACTGATAAAAATAGCGCCCGCATCGTTGACCTCCAGTTCGCAGCCTTCTTCTTCGCCCGCCCCGCCAAAACTTTTTGCCCACAGCACAGTACCCTGTGGGTTCAGCTTTAGCAGAAAAATATCTTTACTTCCGGAAAGGTTGGTGAGGGTAATCGCATCGAAACGCACGGTTCCGGTGAAAACGCCCGACACATATATGTTTCCGTCTGCATCGGCATCAATGCCCCGGGCATAATCGTCTCCGGTGCTGCCAAATGACCTGGCCCAGATCGCGGCACCGGCATCGTCCAGTTTGGCAATAAAAATATCCAAATTCGAATTGCTGGCGTTCAGATTCAGGCTACCAACGGAAAGCGTGCCGCTAAATGAACCGGCAACGAGCGAGTTGCCGCTGCGGTCCGAACTGATACCGCGCCCGGAGACTTTTCCGGGCCCGCCCAGTAATTTTGCCCAGCGCAGATTTCCGGCAGTGCTGTACTTGGTTACAAACACATCTTGGTCGTCTGTGTTCGTCAGCTGCATACCTTCGAAGGTGATGCCCCGATCGGTGGGGCCGATGATGAGCACGTGGCCATCGGAGGTGAGGTTGATTTCATTGCCGTATTCGGTGCCAGGGCCGCGGCCTGTTTTTACCCACTCGCAGGTGCCAGAGGGTGAAAATCTGGCTGTAAAAACATCACCCTCTGCCTCGCTGTTCACTGTACCCCCACCGGGCAGTTGCATGCTTTGCCTAAACATGCCCGTTACGTAATGATTGCCACTGGCGTCTCCATCAACATCAAAGGCAAAGTCCGATCCCGGAGATCCAAACGCACGCGACCACTCGGCCTTGCCACCCGCATCAAGTTTTGTCAGGAAGATATCGTTCAGCCCTTTTGTGCCATACGTTGTGTTGCCGATGTTGACAAATGACGTAAAACTTCCGGTGATATAGGTGTTTCCCTGCGCATCTCCTGTCACGCCACGGGTTACTTCATCGCCCGGGCCGCTGATCGAGATCAACCATTGAGACTCCGGGTTGGTTGGCGCGTCAACAGTCATTTCGGTTGGTTCCGCACAAGCGAAGCACAACAGCAAGAGAAAAGTAAGATCGTGTTTCATAGCGCGCGCAGGCCTTTGTAACAACAGCATTAGTTGTCGAGAATCTGGGCAATGCGGTTTCGCAGCAAGGTGTAGGGAGCATCGTTCTCGCTGGGCATGGTGTTTACAGTACCGAGCGAACGCTGTACAAAAAGAATTCCGATCACGTTTCGACCTTTATCGAGCCACGGGCTAAACCCAAACGCGCCCTGGCACCCGAATTCGGTGGGCGCCCCGTTCTTGGTACCCTCAATCCAGCACCCCAACCCATACCGGTAACCCGACCGCAGCGCATCCGTCTCGTAAGGGGTGGACGCGATGGGCAGGTTGGTAAACTGGTCTTTCAGCATCTCATTTACAGCGGCCGCACTCAGCACCTGCTGCCCGTTGAATTTTCCTTCGTTGAGCAGCATGAGCAGGAAGTTGGTGTATTCCATCATGCGGGTTCCGGCCCCACCGGCAATCCGGTAATTAGTCGTGGGACCGAGGCCGGTATAATTGGTGTTGGGCATGTTGCACTTATCGCCAATTTTTTCTTTGAATAGTATATCCCAGGTTTTTCCGGAAACTTTTTCGGCAATACCGCCCGCCACATGCATACTTACTCCGCCATAGGCAAACTTGCTGCCGTTGGGGCCAAAATTTACTGCGGTCGGATTGGTGTTTGTACCGGAAATAGTACCGCCTCTGCCAATGCCCTGCGTAGCCTGCTGGAGGTTGACGGCATCTGTGCTGATCCAACTGCTGCCTCCCGCAAATCCGGAGGTATGACTCATCAATTGTCTGACCGTGATATCTTTTCTGTCGGCCGCGGCAAATTCAGTTGGATAGTAGGCACTCACTTTTTCGTCTAACTTGATGAGCCCATCATCAACCATGGCCATCACCGCAGCCATGGAGGTCCACTTGGAGCCCGAGGCGATGGGTATGTAGGTGTTGTCATTCCAGCTGCCAAAATATTGTTTGTACAAAATAGTGCCATCTTTGTACATCAACACCAGCCCGGCATTTCCACCCAACTGGGTTAAACTGTTCTGCATGATAGTGGTCAAAGGACTGAAATCTTTGTTGGTCGGTGCCGGAGGCAATGCCGGGCCAGCCGGTTCATCGGGATTTTCCGAGCAGGAGACCATGAACAGACACAAGATCAGCGACACGAACAGATTACTTTTCATAAGATGCGACTTTTTACGTTTTAGACTTTGTTACCACTTGGTAACATGTTATAGACAGGTAGCTGTAAACAAGGTTTAATTGCCAGTTAGAAAAAAATTAAAACGCGGCCGAAGTGCCACACAAGAAAAGATCCTGGATGCGGTGGAGCAACTGATTGTCAGTCAGGGCTTTTCATCGCTCGGGGTAAACGCAATTGCCGAAAAAGCCGGGGTATCTAAAATGTTGATCTACCGCTATTTTAACGGTATTGATGGCCTGATTGCGGCATTTGTTCTGAGCGGCCGGCTAAACACCATTTTTAAGCCCGAGCGACTGGCCGAGTTAGTGAGCATGAAGTCTGAGGACCGGGGCGAAATCTGGGCCAGGCGGCTCGCGGGCGTTGCCCGCGAGCTGAGACAAAAGAAAGCGATGAAAGCGATGTTGCTGTGGGAGTTATCAGCCAACAATGACCTGTTATCCCGTTTCACCAAAACCCGAAATGAGCAATTGAGTAAGATGATCGCGGCCTCGGCAACCCGAAAGGAAATTGATACCGCTGCGATTACGGCTATTCTTTCGGCTGGCATTGTTTACTTGGCGCTGGCGGAAGACAAACGAAAAAAATATGCCGACCTCGACCTGACGAAGGACGACACCTGGCACCGCATCGAAAAGGCATTGGAATTCATCTACAAGGCAATCAACCACGAGATCGGAGAAAGGAAAGAATAGGGCTTGAATTATCGGTCACCATCACGGGCAGACAGCGGACGGCTGTGCGGGTTATAGCAATTGTAAACCTGCATTTTGAGTGGACGACTGGGACATCCCAAAGGCGCATTTCAGAAGTACCTGGTTACCGTTGGCGCGCGTTTGCGAGGCTGTGTGAAAATGAAGAAAAGTTTTACATTGTGTTGTCAACAAAAGGAATCGACAATGCATTATCTAAAAGGCCTCGATAGGGAACAAGCTCAAATTTTCACTAGGCTCGAAGATTTAGTATCAGCACAACACTACGTAAGGCTCATTGATCTACTAGCAGAGAAATTTTTCGTAGAGAACGATTCAACCCAGATTATGCAATAGAAATTCTATTGCATAATTGACGAATGAAAATCAACGATTTAGCCCCAAGTAAGAAAACTAAGTTGGTGATTTTCATTGTCAGGGTTTAACCTTGACAATACTGACGGTACCGTCAGTATTCGTCAACCCCCTGGGCAAACTATGCATTCCTAATGCATAGTTTGGGTTCAATCTTTTGTGAAAAAGGAGAACAAAACATCGGACGGAAGGCCTATTCACCTGCTTACTTATTAAAACTTTATATCTACGGTTATTTGAATGGGATTAGCAGTAGCAGAAAGCTTAAGCGTGAATGTACACGTAATTTAGAATTGATGTGGCTAATGAATCAACTTGTACCAGATCCTAAAACCATTGCTGATTTTCGTAAGGACAACAGTGAAGCTATAAAGCAATCTGTATTGACATTTGGTAAATGGCTTCAACAGTCAGCGTATATAAAGGGAGACTGTATTAGTGTAGACGGAAAGAAAATACGAGCGAATGCCAGCCGATCTTTTGATTTAGATCATGTTTCCAAAAAACTGGAACAACTAGATGCCCAACTGCAAGAGTAGATGGCCAAAATATCCCGTACTGACTAAGTAGACGAAGGGTGTGAGCAAGCGGAAAAGTAAAAAGAGCAATTACAGCAGTATATAAAGGAACTTCAACAACAGATCAATGAACTCGAACCCGTTCGCAGCGGAGTCTCCCGCCTCAGGGACTCCGCGTATAATGAACCCGCAAAAATAGATAGCTAACGGAATAGTTGAAGGCGAAGGAATGTATAGGTGAAGGAATAGTAATGTCGGAAAAGCGCGGAGTCCCGAGGCGGAGACTCCGCTAGAAAAAGTGCCCGCGAAAAAGTGATGGTGGTAACCAGCCTATGGCCTGAGCAGCTGATGGTGGCAGATGCAAAAAATGAAGGACCTAAACTCTTAAAGGCATACTTACAGTTTTCACGAGAGGTTTCGCAGGGAGAATTCAAGCCACGCGTGATAACCGAAGAGAATGGTCGCTTGCATTTGAAGCATAAAATCAGAGACTGGTTTGCGGCCAAGGAGTATGCCGTTGATTGCGATCAACTGCCTTACTGTGATTTGACCATGAAAAAAAGTAGTCGATTGATCGGGGCGCTGCTCACAGATGATAACAACTATGTAGAGAGTCTGTCGGCTAAATCCATTCATGCACTAGTTCCAGGCGTACTTGAATCAAAACGTTGGCCGTTTTTGCAATTGTATAGCCGCAACTATTGGCA
>JAJTGQ010000062.1 GCA_021299455.1 Flammeovirgaceae bacterium
GACAAAATTGATTTACTACTTCGCTACCTAGACATATAAATTAACAGCGAATGACTCGCATCGGCATACATGGGAAGGACCTCCAAAATAAGTCATCTCGATTTCTCGAAAAGGTGCTGGACTATCTTAAGAAAAAGAACGTGGAAATTTGGGTCTCCGCCAAGTTTTTGAAACAGTTTAAATCATCGCGCATTCACGACTATCAACTAAAATCTTTCGATCAGGGAGATCATCTGAACCAACTTGATTTTTTTTTATCCCTTGGAGGGGATGGCACCTTGCTAGAATCAGTTACCTATATAGGGAAATCTGAAACCCCCATTCTTGGGATCAATACTGGTCGCCTCGGGTTTCTGGCGACAATCAGCCGTGATGATGTTGAAAAATCTTTTGACGAACTACTAAACAGCAATTTCTCTATCGACAGCCGGTCGGTGCTACGATTAGTTTCAACACCCAAGTTGTTTGGTAATCTCAATTTCGCGTTAAACGATTTTACGATCATGAAGAAAGACACCTCGTCTATGATTACGGTGCACGTTCACGTAGATGGGGAGTTGCTAAACTCATACTGGTCTGATGGCATTATTGTGTCCACGCCCACTGGCTCAACCGGTTATTCATTGAGTTGCGGAGGCCCACTTGTTCATCCGAAATCCGAGAGTTTTGTTATAACGGCCGTTAGCCCTCATAATTTAGGGACAAGGCCAATAGTTTTAGCAGATGATGCTGAGCTGTCCTTTCATATTGAAGGAAGGAGTAAAAAGTACTTGGTTTCGCTGGATTCGCGATTTGAAACAGTGGATGAGTCGGTCAAGTTGAAGATAAAAAAGGAAAAGTTCAGAGTTAAGTTGATACGATTAAGTAGCCAAAACTATTTCAATACGTTGAGGCAAAAGTTGAACTGGGGGATTGATGTTCGAAACTAGGCAGAAACCCAGATTACCTTTTCTGTCTAACAGAGATAAAAAGACTTGTTGATTAACTTAATTTTTTAACTTTGCAATTGGCCTAATCGCCCTCGTTATGAGAAAGTTATGTTTTGCGTTATTGAGTGTTTTGTTCTTGGTCGGTTTGGCGTACGATTCATTTGCGCAGTTCAACAGAAAGGCCATTAAAAGAAATAATAAAAACATTGCAAACTATCGAGGTAAAAAAGGAGGCTTTGGCAAAAGGAATGTTTATACGGGTATAGGCTTTTCTGTAAACGCACTTAACTATTTTGGTGATCTTGCTCCTACCCCAAGCACATTTAGTACAGACATTTCATTCACAGCTCCTAGTATAGGGCTTTCGGCATTCCATCGGTTTGGGCCGCGTTATACTTTGCAAGTCCAGTATTTGTATGCTTCTCTTCAAGGATCTGACAAAGAATCGGCTAGTAAGGACGATGAGAATGTTTTTAGATATCAACGGAATCTTTCATTTAGGAATAGAATGCATGAACTTTCCGCTGTTGCCTATTTCGACTTGTTTGAGAACCAAGCAACTTATATTAGTCGAGTTGGGTGGACACCTTACGCTTACATAGGGCTTGCTGCTTTTTATCACAATCCCCAAGCAAAGGCGCCTGCCAACGAACTGGATGGGGTAACTTCGCTGGCTGAGGCTGGTCAATGGGTGGATCTGCAACCACTCAAGACAGAAGGCAACTCATACAGTTTGATTCAATTTGCGGTGCCTTTTGGTGCAGGAGCGCGATTTAGAATCAATGAGGTATTTGATCTTTGGGCAGATATTGGGTTCCGCTACACGTTCACGGATTATTTAGATGACGTAAGTGGCAATTATGTTGATTTGAATACGTTAAGTACTCTAGGTCAGGCCATGGCATACAGAACCAATGAATTAGCGGGATATCCTACACCGGGGCTATCCATTCCATCTGAGTTGGCTGGGGTTAACGTTCAGGCTGGCTATGGTAGAGCAGGCGATCAGCGAGGAAGCCCTAAACAAAATGACATTTACATGGTGACGTCTATTCGGCTTACGTATATTTTGGGAGCGACTTTCCACAAGGCTAAGTTTAGATAATGGTTCGCGGGTTTGTCGCGAGTATTGTGTTTTTCAGCGTCAGTCTTTCAGCGACCTGCGTTACCGGTCAGCTATCGCAGCGAACAGAGATCGGTGGCGGGTTAGGAATATTCAATTATACGGGTGATTTAGTTAGTTCCTTTGATCTTGCTACCTCAAAGCCAGCCGCCACACTTTTTTATCGATCAAATATTAGCCAAGTCATTAGTTTTCGGACTTCGTTTACGGGTGGGCAGCTCGCTGCCAGCGACAAGAATAATCCCACCGATCCATTTGCGGTCAAGCGAGCTGCTTCCTTTGATTTGTTTTTGCTGGAGTTGTCGGGAGCCTTTGAATATCACTTCTTAGACTGGCGGGATGACAAAAGGAGGCTTCGATTCACACCTTATCTGTTTGCAGGAGTAGGCCTTTTTGGGATTTCTGGGACACCCAACAAAAATGCCGAGTATAGCAATATTCAACTTTCCATCCCCTTCGGTGGTGGAATGAAGTATGTGTTGAACCCCCACTATTATATTTCATTTGAATTTGGCGTTCGAAAGACCTTTTTTGACTATTTGGACAACATTTCTGGCGGAAATCCCTCTTTCAAGACCTTTCAGTATGGCAATCCGAACGATAACGACAACTACTTTTTTACAGGAATCACCTTAACCTACACTTTTTACGACATTCCCTGCGCCACTAACCCCTACCGTTAAACTTTTTCAAGATTAAAGTCATCCTCATCAGGGGTGTGGTTTGATGGTTTAATGTTTGAAAAAAAGGCTACTTTTGCACCCCTGTGGCTTCATTTAAAGAACATATTGACACTCATAATTTGCCTGAGCATGTGGCCGTTATCATGGACGGAAATGGCAGGTGGGCGAAAAACAAGGGAGCAGCCAGAATTTTCGGGCATCGCAACGCGATTGAGGCGGTCAGGCAGGTGATTGAGGGAGCCGGGGAAATAGGTATAAAGTATTTGACTCTGTACGCCTTTAGTACTGAAAATTGGGGTCGCCCTAAAGAGGAAGTGGACGCTTTAATGGAGCTTCTGGTTAATACGCTGCAAAAGGAGATTGAACGACTTCATAAGAATAAGGTACGGCTAAAAACAATTGGAGATATCGGACAGTTGCCAAAAGATTGTAGAGAAAATTTAAGGGTGGCAACCGAATCAACAAAAAATAATACCGGGCTGACCCTACTGATTGCGTTGAATTATAGTGGTAGACGAGAGATACTAAAAGCCGTGAATGAGTTGTCAATGAGAGTGAAAGAAGGGACGGTGGGAGTTGATGAAATTGATGAACAACTTTTTGCGTCTTTCTTGGACACAAAAAATATTCCAGACCCAGAGCTGTTAATAAGAACGAGTGGCGAAATGAGAATTAGTAATTTTTTACTCTGGCAAATCGCTTACACCGAATTATATATTACACAAAAACTCTGGCCTGATTTTAGAAAAGAAGATCTCTATGAGGCAATATGTGAATACCAAAAGAGAGAAAGAAGATTTGGAAAAGTGCTGACCCCTATTGCCTGATTGAATGAACCGTTTTGTATTGATTTTTTTATTCCTGCTGGTTGCCTCGTCTTCATTGGCGCAATTCAGAAGAAGCCGTGCCACTGCCACCGTTGAGCAAGAACCTTTAAAGGACGGAGAGCTGAACTATCGATCCCCACAAGAGTACACCATTGCGGGGATAGAGATCACAGGCCTCAATGTGCTGGATAAAAACGCAATGGTTTCATTGACCGGTTTGAAGGTCGGTGACAAAATCAAAATTCCAGGAGATGGGATTTCGAGTGCCATTCGCAAACTTTGGAAACATGGATTGGTGGGCGATGCCACGATCTCTGTCGATCGCATCGAGGGAAAGAATGTTTTCTTGTCTATAAAACTGGCCGAGCGGCCGCGACTAACCGATTTTTATTTTGAAGGGATCAGCAAGGGAAAGCAAAGTAGCTTGAAGGATGATTTGACGTTGATCAGGGGAAAGATTGTGAACGATGCTACCATCCGTAATGCAGAGATGGCGGTGAAAAAGCATTTTGTGAAGAAAGGCTTTTTGAATACGGTGGTTAAAATTATCCAAGAGCGCGACACATTGAACAGAGGAGGGGTTCGATTGCGAATCAATGTCAATGTTAAATCAAAAGTCCGTATCCACGAAGTGTCATTTGAAGGCAACGATCAGGTTTCTTCTTCGATCTTAAAGAGGAAACTCAAGAAAACAAAGGAGCATGCGCGCATCTCTCTACACAGAGTAATTATCAATGAAGCCATCAATATAAACACACAAAAAGCGAAAGAATTTTTGACAGACTCAGCACAAAAAACGAGTTGGAGACAAGTGTTGGAGTTTATTAACAAAAATGTTAAACTCAATTTTTTCAATAGCTCTAAATTCATACGTGCGGAGTATGAGGAGGATAAAAAGAAGTTGTTGGCTTATTATAATACGCAGGGGTTTCGCGATGCCGAGATAGTGTCGGATACGATTACCAACTACAGCGACTCGAAAATTGATGTTCGTTTCAAAGTAAGTGAAGGAAGAAAATACTACTTCCGCAACATAATTTGGACCGGCAATTACTTGTATACAGCCAACACGCTCAACAAAGTATTGGATATAAAAAAGGGAGATATCTATAATCAAGAGATGATTGACAAAAAAACTTCCTTTAATCCAAAAGGAGCAGACATCAGTGGGCTTTACATGGATGACGGCTATTTGTTTTTTCGAGTGACACCTATAGAGGTGGCAGTAGACGGTGATTCGATTGATGTAGAGATGCGGATCTTTGAGGGTGATCAGGCAACGATTGATGAGGTTACCATTGCAGGAAATGATCGCACTAGCGACCACGTTATCAGGCGAGAACTCACAACTATTCCGGGTCAAAAATTCAGGAGAGCAGATATCATCAGAACCCAGCAGCAGCTATCGCAGATGGGTTTCTTTAATCCACAAAAGATAGAGCAGGACATCCGTCCCAATCCCGCAAACGGAACAGTAAACATTGGATGGAAACTCGAAGAGCAATCAAATGACCAGGTTCAATTGTCTGGTGGATGGGGTGGTTTCTTTGGCTTCGTAGGAACAGTGGGGCTTACCTTCAATAACTTCTCGTTACGCAATGTTCCGCATTTGAAAAAGTGGAGGCCATTGCCGGTTGGTGATGGCCAAAAACTATCTTTGAGTGTACAGGCCAATGGCCGCTCTTTCCAAAGTTATAATGTTTCCTTCACCGAACCTTGGCTAGGTGGAAGGAGGCCAAATGCTTTAAGCGTAAGTTACAATTACTCGGTTTCTCGTTTACCTGTAAGGAGTACCGGTGGGTTTCAGACCGACTTTAGTGACAATGCATCTTTACGCCAAACAGGTATTACTATAGGTTTTGGTAGGAGGCTTGAGTGGCCCGACAACTATTTTTCATTGACGCACGCTTTATCGTTCCTTGAATACAATTACAGCAATTACTTTGGGTCATCTTCTTTGCCCGCGGTGGGCACAACACGCAATATTAAGCTTAACACTACCCTTGCACGAAATAGTATTGACAACCCGATGTTTCCTACGGCTGGGTCGTCTATTTCTCTCAGCTTAGACTTAACACCACCCTATTCACTTTTCCGCGATGCTGATTACTATAAAGATCTTAATCAGCGTTTTAGTTTTGTCGAGTTGCATAAGTGGATGTTTGATGCACGTTTTTATGTCAAGATTGTAGGCAGCAGCAAACCAACCGGAAGAAGCTTAGTGTTGGAAACAAAAGCGCATGTCGGATATATTGGCACTTATAACGACAAGGTTCAACCTGGCCCATTTGAACGCTTCTTAGTGGGCGGAGCCGGACTAGCTGGAGGATTTAATTCGTTTGTATTAGGGCAAGATATTATTGGCTTACGTGGTTATCCGGATAACCAAGTAACACCCCCGCTATACTCCAGGAGGGGATCGCAAGCCGTCAATGGAATTGAGGGGGGGATTGTATATAACAAGTTTGGAATGGAATTGCGCTACCCGGTAGTTACGAGTCAATCAGCTACTGTTTATGCTTTCATCTTTGCGGAAGGAGGTAACAATTGGGACAATTATCAGAAGGTCAATCCGTTTAACCTGTATAAATCGGCTGGTTTTGGTGCGAGAATATTTATGCCGGCCTTTGGACTAATTGGACTAAACTGGGCGAATGGTTTTGACAGACTGGAGTTTGCAAATAACAAGAGCGGCTCTCAGTTTCACTTCACCATTGGCCAGCAAATCAGGTAAAAAATGCGGCTTTTACTGGTAACTCTTTGCTTTTTCATTTTCGGCCTGACTTTTGCAAAAGCACAAAAGTTCGGTTATTTTGACTCAGAGTTTGTGTTGAGTAAAATGCCGGAATATGCCAAAGCGCAGGGAGAAATAGAACAGCTTTCAGCGGCTTGGCAAAGAGAAATAGAAGAAATGCAGACAAAAGTGGATGGTTTGTACCGCTCGTTTCAGGCGGAACAAGTGCTTTTGACAGAGGAAATGAAGCAAGAACGGCTTGCCGACATCAAAAAGAAGGAAACAGAATTAAAGGACTATCAAAAAAAGGTTTTTGGATTTGGAGGCTTGTTTTTTTTGAAAAAACAAGAATTGATTAAACCTTTGCAGGACAAACTGTTTGATGCGGTAGGGAAAGTAGCAAAGACAAACAGATTGGCTATCGTTTTTGATAAATCGGCAGAATTAGTGATGATTTACACCGATCCGAGACATGACTATACCGATTTTGTATTAGAAGAGTTAGGACTAGGAGACCCAAATGATAAAGTAAAATAAACCAGTAACTAAACTTAAAAATGAGAACACTTTTTTTGATCCTTTTTTGCGGAACCCTGCTATCCGCGCAAGCTCAGACACAAAAAATTGGCTATGCCGATTGGGAATATATATTCAGTCAGTTGCCTGAGTTTAAGCAAATCGACAGCGAGCTAAAAACCCATAGCGAGCAATTGCAAAATCAAATGAGAGCGAAGCAACAAGACTTTGAGGCGAAATACAAAGCATATCAAGGTATGCCAGCCACGACCCCCGATGCGATCAAAGCAGACAAAGAGCGCGAATTGCAAACCTTGCAAGAAGGCTTTCAAAAATTTCAGCAGGATGCACAGTCTTCTTTACAAAAGAAGCAAGCTGATTTAATGGAGCCTGTTTATAAAAAAGTAGGTAAAACAATTGAAGAGGTAGCTAAAGAAAACGCGTATACATTCATCATCAATCCGCAAATAGTTGGTGGTGGCGATATACTTCTGTATAGCGATGAAAATTACAACATCTCAGATCTAGTGCTGAAAAAATTAGGAGTGACACCAAAACCTCAAGCAGCAGCTACTACACCTGCTCCGGTAAAAAAGAATTAACTTTAAGTCATTAGATTGAAAGCCCCGATAGCTGTTGGGGCTTTTTTATTTCCCCCAACCTCCGCCTCCAGGTGTTTTGATGGTGATTTTCTCGCCCGCTTTCACAGTCAGCTGGGCCATGCCTTTTAGTTGGGTGATTTTGCCCTCGTTCGATGTGTGACTTTGTTCACCTTTCTTCCCGGCAGACGCTCCCTTGGCGCCAAAAGGGGTTTCGATTCGGTGCTGTGAAAGAATGTTGACTTCCATTTTTTCGTTGAATTGAATTTCTCTGACAGCGCCATTCCCGCCATTCCATTTCCCCTTCCCTCCAGAGTTTTTTCTGATTTCAAATTTGTTCAAGCGAACGGGGTAACGATGTTCTAACACTTCGGGATCTGTAATACGTGTGTTGGTCATATGCGAGTGCACCGCGTCCGCGCCATGAAAGCCGTTGCCTGCCCCTGTCCCGCCACAAATTGTTTCGTAAAAGCCAAGTTTATCATTTCCAAAAAGAAAATTGTTCATAGTACCCTGGCTGCAGGCCGATAACTTAAATGCCTTAATCAGTGTATCCGTTAATCGTTGGCTCACTTCTGTATTGCCACCTACCACTGCCGGCAACTTAGTATTAGGTTCAACCATGAAATCACTAAATGGATTCAATAAACCTTTGGGTAAAATGAGTTTCACGTTATGCATAAGGCCTTCATTCATGGCGATGGGTTGATCAACCCATAACCGAAGGACATACAACACAACACTTTGAACGATAGCTTCTGTTGCGTTCAAGTTTCCGGGATGGATCTTTGCTGATCCGGAGAAATCAAAGATCAACCTAGTGTTGCGAAAATTGATTTTAACTTTTAATCTGGAGCCGTCATCTAAATATTCGGTCGCTTGAAATGATTGTTTCTTGCAGGCTCTTATCTTTTGTTTGAGCAATTCAGCAGCATAGTTTTTTAACTCTGTCATTTGGGCAGTGACCGTGTTGGCACCAAAACGAACACAAAGTTCTTTGAGATTCTTTTCGCCCAAATTAACGGAAGCCAATGCACCATTTAGATCAGCTATGTTTTCGCGGATCGATCGCGTGGGATATTTCGCAGTTAAAAATATTGTTTCAATCTCCTTCCATCTCGGCTCACCAGATTTGATCAGAAACGTGGGAGCAATGATGACACCTTCTTCTTCCAGGCATGTCGCATCAACAGGCATCGAGCCAGGTTTCATACCTCCGATTTCTGCATGATGCGCCCGATTGGCAACAAATCCAATCAACTTCTTATGATAAAAAACCGGCTTAATCAGCGTGACATCAGGAAGGTGTGATCCACCAAAAGCAGGATGGTTAGTAATCACCACATCGCCCTCTTTCATTCTTACCTGCTTCATTACCTCACGAACACACACGCCCATGCTTCCCAGGTGCACAGGAATGTGAGGAGCATTGACAATGAGGTATCCTTTTGCGTCTAGCACAGCGCATGAAAAATCCAGACGCTCTTTTACGTTCACCGAAAACGAAGTTCGCTGAAGCATCGCACCCATTTCCTGAGCGATGGATGTGAATCGATTGCTAAACAGCTCGAGAGATGCCACATTACTGAAGCGTTTCTTGCCAGATCCTTTTTCCGATTTCTTGATCAGAAGCGCGTTGTTGTTTTCATCAAGTTGAAAATTCCAATTCGTATCAACCAAAGTAGTTGAGTTTTTGCTGGCAACGATGGCCGGCCCTGCAATTGTTGCTCCAGCTGTTAACTGTTCCCATTCAAAAACATTTATTTCAGCGACCTTACCATTATCCAAATAGGTCGACTGGGCTTGTGTTTTTGGTCTATATTTTTTAAGGCGACCCGCAACATTCTTTTCCAATTCAGCCTTGACGCAGAGAATGACTCGAATTGATTCTACTTCTATCTCCCTGTTTTTAATCCAGTGGCCGTATATCGAAACATATTTTTTTCTGAATAGATTAAAAATATTTTCGATGGATTCGAACTCAACCTCCAACGTAGTCTCTTGGCCTTTGAAGCGGAGGAAAATTAATTTTTTCTCATGCGTTACCTCCGCCTCCGGAAAATCCTCTAGCAACAATTTCTGTTTCCCGATTTGGACTAGTTGACCGATTGTTTTCTCTAGCGTGGGTAGCTCACTATCTAAAGTATTTAAGAGTAATTTTTCTTCAAACCTTTCAACTTTAGCGTGGCCGATTCCGTAAGCACTAAGCAGCCCTGCATCGTACGGAATCAGAATTTTTTTCATGTCCAGCATCTCCGCCAAAGCACACGCGTGTTGGCCACCCGCTCCGCCAAAACTTAGCAACGTATAGTCTGCGGGATTATGACCCTGTTGGATGGAAACCTGCTTAATCGTATCCACCATTTTTTCATTGGCGATCTGTAGGAATGATTCAAGCAGCAGGTGACGTTTAATTTTTTTCTTAGTCGTTTGCTGAATCTTCGCACAAAGTTTACTCAACGCCTCTTCCGCACTGTTTTTGTAAATTGGAATAGAAAAAAAATCATCACTCAATCTGCCGAGTAAAAGATTAACATCCGTAATTGTCAAAGGCCCACCGGCCCCATAGCAAGCTGGACCTGGTGTTGCTCCAGCACTGTGTGGACCTACTGTCAATCGATGACCATCAAATTCACAGATTGATCCACCTCCGGCAGCTATCGTTTCAATAGAGACCGAAGGGGAAAGAATCTTTGTTTGCCCTACCTTCGACTCGAAACGGTAGTCAAATCTTTGATTGTACAGCGAGACATCAGTACTCGTTCCGCCCATATCAAATGTAATGAGCTTTGTAATAGACGATCGCTGAGCAGCAGTGGCCGCTCCCACTATGCCACCGGCAGGCCCGCTAAGTAAACTATCTTTCGGCTGAAAGTGTGAGGTCTTGTTCAATCCTCCCGCGCTGTTCATCACTTTCAAATCAACGCTACCTATTCCCCTGAGAATGTTCCCTAAGTACACATTGATTATAGGTGCCAGATATGCATTGGCCACTGTTGTTTCTGCTCGTGGCAGAATCTTAATCTGATTAGCCAAAACATGGGAAATCGAAACATAGTTGAATCCGGCTTCTGCCAAAAATTGGGCGAGGGAAAGTTCGTGAGCTGGGTTTTTGTAACTGTTCAGAAAAGCGATAGCAATGGAATCTATTTTTAACTTCTTTAGCTTGCTGACGAGTAAATCTATCTCCTCTTTTGAGATAGGGGTAAGAACGGTGCCATCACTAGAAATTCTCTCGTTGACTTCTACCACGTGTGAGTAGAGCGACTTCTCTTTTTCGATTTTTAATGCGAAAAGATCAGGTCTTTGCTGCGTTCCGATCAAAAGCAAATCCCTGAATCCTTTCGTTGTGATAAATGCTGTTCTTGCTCCTTTCCTTTCTAATAAGGCATTTGTTCCCCGGGTCGACCCCAATTTCATTTCGATGATTGGAAAATCTTCTGCCAATGAGGTTTGCGTGAGTAACCGGGCAGCAAAAACTGGCACTTCTTCGGCTGAAGAAATTTCGATGGCACAAGCACCAACGTTCTTAAGTGCTTTGTACGTGTATACAATTGACCGTTGCAGATCAACGGATTGAATTTTCGCTTCAACTCCTCGACCTAGCAGGTGAATATCAAAGTCTTTAAAAACATCTTTGTCAACAGGCCATTGAATTTGCAAGTGGAACGAGCGTGGTGAAAGCTGACGGGTTATGGCTCCACGTATCACGCCAGAACTTAACACCTTTAGCCGTTTGTATTTTTGGTTGAGATCAATAGCAATGCAGTCGGTGAACGTACCGCCTGTATCCATCCATATTTTCCATCGCCCCATTTACTTGATCGTGCGAATGAGTTCTTTCTTGGCGATTCGTAAGCCCAGTGCTTTGGTAAACGCGACCGAACCATCCGCTTGCTCCTGCATAAGTGGTTTGGTGTAAAGAATAGAATCCTTACCCTTCTTTTGAACGTTATCACTCAAGGTCACACCATTTCCACCGGAGGTGTAAGCTTCAATAATTTGTTTTTCTACCGCACGCAAGGTAGAGTCGTTAGTTTGTAAGGAAATGATTTCTATGTGAAATACGCTTTCCAGGGAATCAATGAGTTTTTGATTACTCAATGTCTTATCTCTATGCTCGATTATGTCAGTGATTTTCCGGCCGTAGGCGAAAGCGGCCGCTGTGATATCCGCATCCGATATCTTTTTAATCCGGCTCTCTTCTCTCTCTTCACGGATCTTTCTTTTCTGTTCATCACTTAACTTTCCATTGCAGGAAACCAAGATTAAAAGACCTAAAAACGCGACATATTTCATACGGCTAAGATAACGGAAATACGACCAAGATGGAAGCCCGAAAGGCATCGCGTTTTTATTAACTTTGCCGTCATTTTAGGAGGATATGATCGAAAAGCTGATAGATATTAAACACCGTTTTGAAGAGGTAGGGTTATTGCTGGTGCAGCCGGACACGCTCAGTGACCAGAAGAAATTTGGGCAGTTGAGTAAAGAATACCGCGACTTGCAAAAAGTAGTTGAAAAGTACGATGCCTATCAACATGCGTTGGATGGAATGCAACATGCCAAAGAGTTGCTACAAAAAGAGAAAGATCCGGAGATGCGGGAGTTGGCAAAATTGGAATTGGAGGAACTGGAACCCAAACGAGATGCATTGGAGGCAGAGATAAAGGAAATGTTGATGCCCAAAGACCCCAACGATTACAAGAATTGTATTCTGGAAATCAGAGCCGGAACCGGGGGCGATGAAGCGGCTATTTTCGCTGGTGACTTGTGGAGAATGTACCAACGCTATTGTGACAGGGTGGGGCTGAAGATGTCAGCGCTTGACGTAACGGAGGGAACGGCTGGCGGGTATAAGGAAGTCATTAGCAGTATAGAAGGCGAGGGTGCTTACGGGATTTTTAAATACGAATCTGGCGTACACCGTGTACAACGGGTGCCGGACACCGAGACGCAGGGACGTGTACATACTTCAGCGGCTTCGGTAGTTGTATTGCCAGAAGCTGAAGATGTGGATGTTGAAATTAACCCTGCGGACATTGAAGTAATCACTTCACGATCTGGTGGAGCTGGTGGACAGAATGTAAATAAAGTGGAGACCAAGGTACAGATGACACACAAGCCAACGGGCATTGTGATTACCTGCCAGGTAGAGCGCTCACAGCATGGCAACCGTGCCCGTGCGATGGTTATGCTAAGAGCAAAATTGTATGAGTTAGAGCTGGAGAAAAAGAATGCTGCCATTGGTGCTTCTCGTAAAAGCCAGGTTCGCAGCGGTGACCGTTCTGAAAAAATCCGAACGTACAATTATCCGCAGAGCCGTGTGACCGATCACCGAATTGGCTACACGCAACACAATTTACCTGCGGTGATGAATGGAGAGGTAGATGAGTTTATCAATCAGCTAAAAATAGCAGAGACGGCTGAGAAGATGGCGAATAGCACCAATTGATCTGATGATTTTACGATTCGGTGATTCGTTAATGATGGCCAATCAACGAATTGCCGAATTAACAAATCAGTTTTCCCCTTCCGAATTCTTTATCTGCTCATCTAAAATCTGATCGATGATTGCCATTTGGCGTTCATCAATTTTTTGATTGACGCGCGCTTGCTTCTTCATAAAGCGAAACATGGCGTTCTTCTTTATTTCGTAGGCGACAAAAACAGTGTACTTCTTTTCTTTCTCGTTATAGAATTTTTTTTCGCCCACCTTGCGAAGATCAGCCAGATTGGTGTTCATCACCTCGCGCGCCAGGCTTTGAAATTTTTCAGCTACGTCCGCACCCTTTTCGTTTTCAGTTTGCCCTTGATAATTATCTGCTACCTGCTTCATCGTAGTGTTTACCTGCCCAGCTAAATAAGTTTTTGCTTCGATATCGGCCTTTCCACGGGCAATGTTGTCTGATGAACTCTCTCCTTTGCCCGAAGCGCGAAAGAAACGATTATTGGATTCATAGGCAGAGCCAGAAAAAGGCTCACTTACTTTTTTCCCGAAAGGGCTACTAGCACACGAAGACAATACCAGAGCTGCAAGAAAATAGACAAAATGGATTTTCATAGAATGTTGGGTTAACCAGTTACGGAAAGTTAGTAAAAATTGTGCCACAAATTCCTAACCCAGAAAAACGATCAACTGCCATCGAAACGCCCATTTCCATTTTAGTTGGTAGTTTTTGATGCCAGCCCGACTCAATATCAATTGTAGGTCATGTTTTTTAAAGCCACGTTGCACAGACAAAGGCGCATCGTACTTTACCATGGCTGACTTCGAAAAAAGTTGGGTAAGCAATCGAATGGAATAGTGGGCCAGTGGGTGGCGATGAAGATCATTAATCACAATTCCGTGGTTGGCTTGATTTTTTAACCCTGAAAAAATTCCAATCAATTCGTCTTCGGTAAAATGATGGAGGAACAAGGTTGCCAACACAATGTCAAATTTCCTTTTTCTGAATTCTTCAGAGAAAATATTTGTGGCTTCGATTTGAATGTTCTCAAATTCAGCCGTGTGCTTTTGTGCAAATGAAGTGATGTTAGGATTTGCATCCATTCCGATAAGGTCAACTTCTCTTCCTTCATTGGCTGCCCGCTTCGCAATGAGCCTTAGCATTTCACCACTTCCGCAACCCAAGTCAGCAATTGATATGTTAAGATTTTTGGGGATTGTTTTCCAAAGCGAACGTAACCCATTTAGCGTAACGGCATTTCCACCCAACCAATGATTGATGAAATCTAGCTCGCGCAGGGTCTGGTCAACCACTTCACCTTGGCAGGCAAGGTCGTCCATGATTTCGATACTTGTTGAGCGCTCCTTAAAATTTACTGTCATTAATGATTCTGGATTTCCAATACCATACTTTCTAGCGTTAGTCCCGGACCAAACGCAAAACTCAATACTTTTTTTCCTTGATCTTCATCCGTAAGCTGTTTGCAAAGCTCACTCAGCACAAACACAACTGTTGGTGAAGACATGTTGCCGAAATTCTTTAAGACTTCATATGCGTAATGATTTTGAGCTTTCGTCAGTCCGAGTTCGCCTTCAATGGTTTCTAGAATTTTTTTCCCCCCAGGATGAATAGCGAAATACGAAATATCAGAAAGGTCTGTTGAGATCTTCTCAAGCAATGATGTGGTCAATTTTTTGATTCCGCTTTTTATCACATCGGGTACGTAGGAAGACAACCGCATTTCAAAACCCCAATCTCCTACTGTCCAAGCCATGTCGTATTCTCCTTCTGTGGCAATCTCACAGTAGAAACTAATTGGCTTTAAATTAAGGCCGCTTCTTGGTTGGTTCTCTATTAACAAAGCGGCAGAGCCATCAGCAAACAATGAATTGGCCAGAAGGTTATCTTCGGTATTTTCCCGTTGGAAATGGATGGTACAAAGTTCTGTACATACCACTAGCACTTTTGTTTCTGAATGCTGGTCGCACAGTGAATGAGCCAATTTGATTGCGTTGAAAGCAGCATAGCAGCCCATGAAGTTGATGCAGGTGCGTTCAATGGTCGACTTTAACCCGAGGGCCTTTATCAAGTCAATATCTAAGCCCGGTGCATACATGCCGGTACAACTCACTACAATCAAATGGGTGATTTCAGATTTTTTTTGATCGGCAATTTTGGTCAAACACTTTTCTGCTGCTGTTACACTTAAATGAACGGCATGTTTTCGAAACAAGACCAATCGCTGTTTGGTGGAGGGAAAGGGTTCGTCTCCGTTTGGATAGAACTCAAAACTGTGGTCTTTGCCGTAGTCTGTCAAAATGGAGTGACGAGATTCAATACCACTCATTCGGTGGAGGGCGCGTAACTTCCGCTCGTCATCTGCATTCAACGACATGGCCTTTACCATGAAGTCGGCAATTTTGGGTTGCGCTATTTTATTTTCCGGATTGGCAGTGCCAATGGATGTGATGTAACTCATTATTCAATACTAACAAAAATGTTGCCCAAAATGATTCTCTTCCGTTGAAATAGTTATCTTCAAGCATGAAATACCTTCGCTCCATTTTACTCCACTTGCGCATCCCCTTTTCTTTTTTTCTACTGCCTGTCTACCTTTTTGCGCTTGCCATTTCTCCTAATGTAGGGGAAAGCCGATTGATTTGGTCTTTCATCATTATTCATTTCCTACTGTATCCCGCCAGCAATGGATATAATAGTTACTTTGACAAAGATGAGAAAAGTATTGGCGGTCTGAAAAACCCGCCCCCTGTCAACATAGGTTTATATGCCACCTCATTGCTTTTTGATTTGCTCGCGGTCATACTGGGATTTGTAAAGGTCAACTTGCTTTTTGCTTTGATGCTGCTGGTGTACGGTTTGGTGTCAAAAGCCTACAGCCATCCGGCTATTCGTATAAAAAAATACCCAATTGGGGGATGGCTGATCATTGGTCTCTTTCAGGGAGTATTTACGTTTCTTATGTGCTATGTAGGGATCAACGGGTTTGAAATGGAAAACCTCGTACAGGCAAAAGTACTTGTGCCCGGCCTTCTCACCAGTGTGATGCTTTGGGGGAATTATCCGATGACTCAAGTCTACCAGCATGAAGAAGACGCCAAGCACGGTGATACAACGATTAGTATGATGCTCGGTATCCGAGGGACATTTGTTTTTGTGCAAGTCTTGTTTGCGGTGGCAGCGGTTTGCTTTGTTCTATACTTCAATCATTTCTATACGATAGAAATGGGATATTCATTTTTGTTGGCGTTGGGACCAGTAGTCCTTTTTTTTATGGTTTGGTTCTATAAGGTTTGGAAGGATGTCTCGCAAGCGAATTTCACTTACACAATGTGGCTCAATTTTATTTCTTCGCTTTGCCTAAATGGATTTTTCATTTACTTCTGGCTAGCAACCAGTCATATTGGACAGTATTTCTAGCGCGCGAAATTTTCTTTACTATACTGCTACTATTTTTCTAATAAATGGCACGCAATTTCTTGCCATTCTTCCGACAGCGATATAGTGGGAAATTTTCTACCCGCTTGTTGATACCAATAGTGGGCATTTGATTGATCACCTTCTTTCCGGTGAAGATAGGCGTGTATCCATGCGGCATCTTGGGTGTTTATTTCTTGAGTGATCAAGTGAGCATTTACCCAATCCTCGTTTGCATCGTGCCATAAGGCTTGAAGGAGTGGCGTTAACCTGTTTGGATTTCCTATCGACTTAAATTCATCTAGTGTCATTTTTCTAAGTGGGTTTCTTTACCAGTGAAATATTTGTCGGATGGCTAAGCTTGAAATCTTTAGTGGTGTTGTTGATTTTGTACGCGCTGTTTTTATACCCTTTTTTATACTCTTTGATCCTAGCGTCAAATTGTAAAACATCACCGCTTGTCAGGTTTAGTTTTTCGAAGCTCTTGGTCAGGTTAAACCAAATATGGTCACACATCACTTGGTTCGTTTCTGCGTCTACGATTTGTTCAACTAAAACCGTTTCTTCCGAGTACCCTTTATAATTAACTTTTTTCCCGTAGCGGGCAAATACACCTTGGAATTTTTTTCTTATACCAACTTCTTCTGCCAGCTTTTTTCTCATGCCTCGAAGATAATAATCTGATATCATTTTTGAATTTAAAATTGACGCTGAAAGCATCCCATTACAGCACGTACTGTGTTGTATCCAAATCCTAGTGCCTGTGTTTTATATTTGTACCTAACATGGAAGAAGGTGTTGCTAAAGAAATTCGAAAAATCATTCATATTGATATGGATGCATTTTATGCTTCCGTGGAACAACGAGACAACCCCAGTTTATGGGGCAAACCCATTGCTGTGGGTGGCTCTCCTCAAGGGCGAGGTGGCGTAATTGCCACAGCCAGTTATGAGGCAAGGAAATTTGGAATTCGCTCGGCCATGTCTTCGAAGCGGGCAGCACAACTTTGTAAGGAATTGATTTTCGTTCGTCCGCGATTTGATGCGTACAAAGAAGTATCTCGTCAGATTCGCGAGATTTTTCATCGATATACAGATTTGATTGAACCTCTTTCGCTCGATGAGGCCTTTTTGGACGTGACGCACGATAAACAAGCCATAGGCTCCGCCATTGAAATCGCTAAGCTGATTCGCAGAGCCATTAAAACCGAATTGCACCTCACAGCTTCTGCCGGTGTATCGGTGAATAAGTTTGCCGCCAAGGTGGCTTCAGATATGAACAAGCCGGATGGTCTTACTTTTATAGGGCCATCCGGCCTTACCAATTTTATGGAAAAATTGCCGGTAGAGAAATTTTTTGGCGTGGGCAAAGTAACCGCTGAGAAAATGAAAAGACTTGGCTTGCACACTGGCGGTGATCTAAAAAAACTAACAGAGAGAGAATTGATCAAACACTTCGGAAAGCCGGGACGGTTTTTCTATAAAATTGTTCGCGGCATAGATGATCGACTAGTCAAACCAGACCGCGAAACAAAATCTGTCGGTGCAGAAGACACCTTTCCGTTTGATTTGACAACGCAGGAAGAGATGAATTTGGAATTGGAAAAAATAGCACTTGGTGTACACAACCGACTTAATCGATACCAGCTAAAAGGAAAGACAATTACCTTAAAAATAAAATTCCACGATTTTAAACAGATCACAAGAAGTAAGTCTTTCGAGCGCGGCATTGGTGATTTAGAGTCGATCGAATCGACAGCCAAACAATTATTATTCGATACGGATTTGTTCAACAAGAAAGTCAGACTATTAGGTATTCAGGTTTCTAATTTTACGGATTTTGTACCCAGACCACACAGAGGAGAAGAGTTTCAACTAAAACTCTTCTGATTTATTTTGCAATCGCAACGATGCCCAGAATAAAAACCAGACCAGATCAATTCACGATGGGGTTTTTCTTTATCATCACCACTTCAATTCCTTTTTCTTTCGCCATGTTGTTGATTCGTTCTGTGTTTTGATTGATCGTAGAGCGTAGTTTTAACAATTCATCATCCACCATTTTGGTCAGCATCTCGCGGACTTGTTCGCCTTGTTGTGTTGGCGGGAAATCTCCTGCAGCTTGCTCGACCATCAAATGTGCCAATCGGTTATTCATCTTAATGCCGTAATTTAATGGATCTTGTACGCTGCGATTTTTTGTTTGATGGATATTATTTTCATGAGTGGTCAACTCCTCCTCAAACTTCTTTACTGCATCGATCAGTTCTTTGTATTGTGCTTCCGTCCCGACTTTATGTTTCAGCGAACCTAAATCTTCTTTGATCTTTCGAATGTCAATCACTCCATGGTTGGCATCAGTTACTTTGTCGCGCACTTTTATCAGATAATCAAACTGCGCGCGAAACTCTTCAGGAGTTGTGGCCACTCTGGGATCTTTCAAAATTTCAAATTCCTGCTCTTGCGATTCACCATTAACCAATAGACGAACTTTATACTTTCCGGGCACAGCTTTTGGCCCTTGATTAGGTGAACCATAAAACACCATCCCGGGGAATGTTTTGTAGCCCGCGTAGCGCATATCCCACACAAACCGATTGCCTCCTGCTTTCAACGTGAGTTGTTCGGATCTCTCTTTTGCTTTATTGCTATATGACTTAATCACTTCGCCATTGGAGGTTAAAAATTCCAATTTAATCTCTGTCTTTTCATCAACTGATTTCAGATAGTAGTGAACGAGCACCCCTCCAGGTCTATTCTCGCCCTCTCCTTTTCGTGGCTCGCGATAACCACCTTGACTTGGCATGCGATAGTTAGCGGCCGGTTTGAAAAGTATAGAAGCGTTCGCTCCCATCTCTGCTTTCAACTGGTGAAGAGGCGTCAAATCATCGATCATCCAGAAACTTCTTCCATGCGTAGCAGCGATTAAATTATCATCTTTTACGGCAAGATCGGCAACCGGCACTGGAGGCAGATTGAGTTGAAACTTATTCCAACTCGCACCATCATCAAACGAAACCCACATACCCTTTTCAGTACCGGCATAAAGTAATCCCTGGCGTTTAGGATCTGCGCGAACCACCCGCACAAATTCTTCTTTCGGAATTCCGGTGGTGATAACCGTCCATGTTTTTCCAAAGTCTGTGGTTTTATAGATATAAGGTGTGTAATCACCGAATTTGTACGAAGTAGCCACCGCATAAGCTCCCCCTTTTACAAACGGATTTACATCGATGCTATTCCACATGTTGTATTTGGGCGATTGAGGAGGCGTTACGTTCTTCCAATTTTTTCCACCATCGGTAGTTACATGAATAAGACCATCATCAGACCCTGTCCAGATTTCATCTTTCGCATAAGGCGATTCGCTAATCACGAAAATATTCGCATAATACTCGGCACCGGTGTTGTCTTGCGTGATGGGACCCCCGGATGATTTTATGGTTTCGGGTTCACCTCGTGTTAAGTCCGGGCTGATTTCTTGCCAGCTTTGCCCGCCATTGATGGTTGAATGCAAATGATTCGATCCCGCAAATAATTTTTTTGAATCATGTTTGCTGAACACCAACGGATAATTCCAATTGAAGCGATATTTCATTACCTCTACACCAGAACCTGCTGGTAGATCAGGCCACACATTGGTACTTCGTTCCTGCCCGTTATCTAAATTCTGCATACTCATGTAGCCTTTGTAATCGCTGCCATAGATGATATTTGGATTTGTTGGATCGGGCGCGAGGTGAGCACTTTCTCCTATGGAAAGAGCGATCCAATCTTTATCAGTGATTGAGTTTCCATCGGTGCGATGTGGAATACGCACACTTGTATTGTCTTGTTGGGCACCTAAAATATTATACGGGAATGAATTATCAGTAGTAACCCGATAAAACTGGGCTGTTGGTTGATTGTGATAGGTGGTCCAGTTTTCGCCACCGTCATTGGAGATTTGCGCACCACCATCATCTGCAATCGCCATGCGTTGGTTATTGGCAGGATCAATCCACAAATCGTGATGATCACCGTGAGGTGCATTTTTCAATTCAAAAGTTTTGCCGCCATCTTTGGAAACCCCATAGCTCACATTCATCACCCACACTTTGTCTTCATTTTGTGTGTCGGCATAAATGCGGCAGTAATACCAGGCACGTTGAAGCAATGCACGATCTTGGTTAATACGAGCCCACGTCTTTCCAGCATCATCCGAACGGTAGACTCCGGGAGCTTCTGTATTTTCAATGATCGTCCAGATTCTATTTGAGTTAACAGGAGACACGGTAACGCCAATGATCCCGTTGATACCCTTGGGCATTCCGGGTTTGTCCGAAAGATTTTCCCAGTTCTCTCCGCCATCGGTACTTTTCCAAAGTTTCGAATCAGGACCGCCACTATCCATGCGATACCCATTGCGTTTCATGTTCCAGGTAGCAGCATACAAAATGCGAGGATTATTTGGATCCATTGCCAGGTCGCCAGCCATCGCAGTCTCGTTTATATACAAAACTTTTTTCCATGTGGTGCCGCCATCTACACTCCGGTAGATGCCACGCATTTCGTTGGGCTTCCACAGATTTCCCATCGCAGCAACATAAACGACATCTGGATTTTTCGGATGAATGCGAATGCGTGAGATATGTCTTGAGTCGCTTAGGCCAATGTGTTTCCAACTTGTTCCGGCATCGGTCGATTTCCAAACGCCCCAGCCACTCGACACATTGTTGCGCAGCGTCTGCTCGCCCTCGCCCACATAAATTACATTGGGATCGCTTTCAGCTACGGCTACTGCACCGATCGTTCCGCCAAAATATTTATCAGTAATATTTTCATAACTCTGGCCTGCGTCTTTGGTACGCCACACGCCACCACCTACCGTGCCGAAATAGTATAAGTTTGGATTTCCGGGAACACCCGTTACAGTGCTTGACCTTCCTCCCCGATAAGGGCCCACTTCGCGCCACTTGATGCCGGAATAGAGTGCCTGATCGAACGAAAGAGTTGTTGACGTTGTCGTTTTCTTCTGTGCATCAGCTGCGACAAAGGAAACCAGGAAAGCAAAGAGCAAGATAAATCTCATGGGAATTGCGTTTAGAATTCCGAATTACAAAAAAATTGCATGTGTTAAAAGTAAATATATACAGATGGGAAATGAGCTGGTCAAATTATCCGTTTCGGGGATTGGGGCAGTCAAGATTCGGAAGCATCCCTGGCCAAAATCAACCTCTATCCGATCAAACCCTTGATAAAAGAATTATTCTTACTTTTAACAGGCCAGAATGAAAATGAAAGAGAAGCAAATGGGGAAGTTATTTAGTATTTTGGTCTGCTGCCTGCTCTCATTTTCATTGGTTGCCCAAGAAAAGAAAAAGGCTAAACTCCCTCTCTTTGTTTCACACCTAAGCCAAGAAAATGCCGCGCTCACCAGACGCAAAGGAGCACCCAATCATTTTTTTCTTACCCGATTGATTTGTTTTAATGAGAGGTGCCGCTTTTTTGTCGGTTTTCGAAACGAACAAAGAAGGAATAGCTTTGACAATAAAAACCTGAGTAATAGACCTCGAAAGACGAAAACGATTCAAGATACAGCTAGCCTATTGTTGGAAAAGCGAACTGGGAATGTACAGATACCGCTGGTTAAACAAAAAACTCCCGGAATCAAAGCAGATAGTACTATTACACTAAGCGAAGTTTTGTTTGAATTCAATAGTTACCGATTGAAACAAGGAATGATTCCCACCTTGGACTCGATCGCTGCCTTCGTGAGAAAAGAATCAAAAGCAAGTGTTAATGTTTTGGGGCATACAGACAATTCAGGAAAAGAGGACTATAACCTGACGCTTTCGTCTCAGCGGGCTGAAGTAGTCGCGGAGTTTTTACTCGACCGTGGTGTGGACTCGGAGAGAGTTAATTTTATGGGAATGGGGAGTTCGCAACCCGTTCTTCCCAATGATACTCCCGAGGGCCGAAGAAAAAACAGGCGCGTAGAAATATTGATTCGATGGAAGAACTAATTCAAAATGTGTAAAGTCCTAAATGAAAGCACCATCAGTTGACATCCTATATTCTGAGTTTATCTTTTCCGCTTCTCGAAGTAGTGGGCCTGGCGGTCAAAATGTAAATAAGGTAAACTCTAAAGTAACATTGGAATGGAATGTTGTTCAGTCTTTGTTGGTTTCTGAGGAAGAAAAAACAGTAATCCTTCATAAGCTATCCTCACACATTACCAAAGAAGGGGTAGTACAACTTACCTCACAAGAAGCCCGTTCTCAGCTTCAGAATAAGGAAGCGGTGATCAAAAAACTACAAGATCTGTTAACAAGGGCATTCATTAAGAAAAAAACACGTAAGCCTACTAAACCTTCAAAAGCGGCTAAACAAAAACGCATCCTCCAGAAAAAGCAACATGGTGAGAAAAAGAAGTGGAGGCAAAAGGGCAGGGAATAAATACACGCCAACCAGCAGTTTGAATTTGATCAAATAAACAGACTAACTGATTTTGAGAACCACCATAGCAGGTTGGGTGTAGCCCGCAGCGTTAGTTTCCAGTATATTTACGCCATAATTAGATTTAGATAACTATGAGACTTGGGCAGTTGTCCAGAAAATTGGGCATTCACACTTCAAAAATTATTGATTTTTTAGCTTCTAAAGACATTGTC
>JAJTGQ010000146.1 GCA_021299455.1 Flammeovirgaceae bacterium
CTTTTACTTTTTTGTTTTCTCCTGCATACGTTTCCCTTATCTTCCCCGAGCTAATGCAGCGGATTACGTTTACCTCAGAAGCAGGGCGGATAAGTGCCGAAGAGCGCACGCTCACATCTGTTTTTAAATAAGGCATGGCGCCAAGCGCTATAAAGCAACAGACAATGCAGCCTATGTAAATGATGGCTGTGCGGGTATAGGCGGGGAAGTAAGTGTTTTCGGGGAACATTTTGTTTTAGTTGATCAAACTTTCGAAGCGCAAGCGGACGCTTGCGCTAGTTAGGGTCAAGGAAACGGAATAGATCTTTAAGTTATCTTTTGTTTTTATTCAAATTATTTATGATCGATTCCTCATCTGGCGTGGCCACTAGGCCGCCTTGATTAAACCAGAATTCATTTTGAAACTTGGTTTTACTTTTTTGTAGACTATTCTTTTTAAAGAGTTCTTCTTTTTTGAATGGACTGATGTTGTCAAAGTCAATTTGATTAATGACAAATTCACTTACAAAAGAATGAGTAACATTTGTACTCTTTTTATTGTAAGCCCGCAGCGTAACGTCTGCCCGCATGTGTTTAATAAAGCATTTTTCATTTGATATTTGATACTGAATATTTAGCCTAAATTTTTCGATTTTCTGTCGTACTACTATCACGCTCTCATCGGTATACGGGAGATGAGATGAAGGTATTTCGATGTCGGCTTGCCTAATTATCATGGAGGCTTTGTCGATATACACTTTACCCGCATACAACTTTTCTTTAACATTTATATTTGGAGAGACTGAGATTAGATACAAGCCCTTAGCAATGTCTTCCGAAATTGAGAAAACATAATATTTCTCTGAATTATCTTTTGTAAAATAACTCACTATTCGTTCAGGATTGCAGTAACTCGGCAGGATTCTGAGATTTATTATTTGGTGTGGGCTTAAATCCAGACCAGAATCCACGGGTATATATACTTTTTCTGATCGCGATTCATTTACCTTTACTTCTATGGCAGACCTACGATTCCATTTAGCCATGCTAGGTAAATAATAATCGATCAAACCATCCGCATACTCAGTATAGCTTGAATTTTTCTTGACAAATTCCCTATAGTATGTGTGCAATATAGCTGGCGCATAGCTTTTTTCTTTCGTAATTCTTGCGGCTTCTTTCAAGACTTGTAAAGGTGTTTCTCCGTCCGCCTTAACATATATTTGTTCCAGAAGAACGATATCTTCTTCCAATGATATTTCTAACGGCTGTGAAACTTGGCCATCATTTAAATTTATATAGGCGGTTTTGTAACCAATGCATGAAAAAAAAAAATCTGTTTTCGATATTTTCTCGAGGAATAGTTAGTTTGAACATTCCGTTTTCATTAGAAACAACACCCAATGTTGTTCCTTCTATTCCGATGCTTACATAAGGAATGCCAAGCTTGGTTTCTAAATTCCTAACAACTCCTGTTAGCGAGTTGGGTGTTTGGCCAATTGACCAATTAGAAATTAGAATAAGTAAATATGTCAAAAGGAAGGTGCTTGGCTTTTTACATACTTCAACAAAGCGATGATTAATCATAGTATGTCTTTTAGCAAATCACCTCCCTATACAAAATTAATGGAAAAATTCCTTCACGGCATTCCAACCATCAATAAAGCCCTGTTTTATTTCCCCCCAAACTCTGGAGAGCCAGCTTCCACCCTCGGTGGTCAGCATGTCTGAGTGTGTCATCTCACTTACACCCATTTTCTTAAAATCAATACTTTTCATTTTTTGATTTGGTTAATTTGTGAATTTGTGAATTTGATGCGTTATTCAAAGTGGCTTCCAATCCATAAAGCCGCATCATAACACCACTGAGCGACAGCACACAAAGTATCGCTAACATTTTTCCATGCTCGGGAAAGCCAGCTGCCGCCCTCGGTGGTTAACATGTCTGAGTGGCTCATTTCACTTACACCCAATTTTTTGAAATCAATTGTTTTCATTTTTTACAAGTTTATCAATTAATTATGGCTACCTCTAAAAACTCAAAGTTGTTAAAAATTATATAACTGCATCGGGCTTGAAGAGAATATAAAAAGATTCATCTTTGGATATGAGAAACAAAAATGAGCGTGGATTTTTTGATGAACAATTTCGGTTGGAAAAATTGACTGACCAAAACGATCCGTTGGTAAAGTTGCTACAGCAAATTAATTGGGAACAATTTAGAAGAATACTTACCAATGCATTTGAGAGAGAAGAAAAAGGTGTCGGGGGCAGAACACCATTTGATTACGTAATGATGTTCAAAATTTTGGTGCTTCAACGGTACTATAACCTATCCGATGAGCAGATGCAATTTCAAATCTTGGACCGTCTTAGCTTCATGCGTTTTTTGGGCTTGACACTTTCCGATAGCGTGCCGGATGAGAAAACCATTTGGCTCTTTCGTGAAAACCTCATTGAGCACAAATTGGTTGATCGATTGTTCGACAAATTTTTAAGTAGTCTTGAAAAAGCAAATTTAATAGGCAAAGAAGGGCGCATGGTAGATGCCAGTTTTATTGAAGTCCCCCGCCAGCGCAACAGCCGTGAAGAGAACCAGAAAATAAAAGAGGGCATCGTTCCGGAAGATTGGGAAGATGAACCCAACAAGTTGGCCCAGAAAGACTTGGATGCCCGTTGGACTAAGAAAAACAACCAGGTTTTCTATGGCTACAAAGACCATGTGAAGGTGGATGAAAAAAGTAAATTGATCATCGGCTACGAAGTGACCGATGCATCGGTGCATGATTCTCAGCCCCTGAACGATTTGCTCAACAAGAAGGACAGGGGACAACCTTTATATGCCGACAGTGCCTACACAGGCGAAGAGCAGGAGAAGGTGATCGAGAAAGCCGGCATGATAAATAAGGTGCACGAAAAGGGGTACAAGAACAAGCCTTTGACAAAAAGACAAATGAAATCAAACCGTAGGAAATCAAAATTCCGTGCAAGGGTCGAACATGTTTTCGGCTTCATGGAAATAAGCATGAAAAAAATGTACGTCCGTTCGATTGGAAGAATAAGGGTGGAAGGGATCATTGGGTTGATGAACCTGACCTATAATCTTCTTCGTTCAATCCAAATCAGAAACCTTCGCGGGATAAGTGTGTCCATTTGATAATATTTAAACCGCAATGGGGCCGAAAAACATCAAAGAAACACCGACTCAATTTTTTTTGGATGAAATATCTTGACCAAATAAATTTATCGCCAAATTGATTTTTAAAAACAGAGTTATTAGAGGTTCTCTAATGATAAAAGTATTTTTCGGCTTAATGGACATTTATTAGGCTGGAAACCTTGCAAATTATTGAATGCCATAGCTTTAGGTCAAATCAAAGCTATGAATAAAAAAACTGCATTCACTGCGGGTCTAAAATGACCAAAAAGAATGGTAAGGTAAAA
>JAJTGQ010000115.1 GCA_021299455.1 Flammeovirgaceae bacterium
ATCTCTAAGGGGATTTGAGCTACGCATTTTTTTTCACGTAACTCATTTTGATGAATCAAAAATACAATATCACTGCCCTTGCTCCAAATACTTCACAATCATTTTGTTATCTGAAAATTTCTTAAAAGCGATTTCCCTGGTAACGTGCCCATTGAAATAGGGTTTACGTTAGACGGACTATATATTACATTAATGACAGGTATCACTAATGCAAAAGGTGAGCTTCAATTTCAAAACACAGTGCCTTCCTATATAGAAGAACTAGTGGTGCGAACCGATTATCCCAGTTTGCCCTCAGAAACCCTTCTCCCAACCAATGCTAACTCGACAATTATAATTGGTGGAAAATCGTATCAATCGGTGAAAAAGTCATCATCTAGTGCAGGTCGTATTGAAACCAACGGATTTACATTCCTAAGTTCATTTGATTCAAACGGAGTGCCGAATAATCTGGAGCCCGTAAATGATTACATCGCGCAAGATTTATTGGATATGATCAACACCACTTTGCCGGAACGAATGCCGGTACCCACCAACAACCCTCAGTATTTATCAACTACTATTGATACTGATACAAAACTGGCCAGTACAGCCGAGGTGTGGGTAACTTTTGTAACAGAAGGTGCGGGCTATCGCAATGCGCTTGGCTATTACACCTATCCATTAAATTCTCCACCGGCTACTATAGCTGATATTGCGGAGTTGAAGATTGTATTTCCAAATGTATCACTTCCAGGCAGCGGTGGCAATCTGGCTACCGGCAGCAAAGTATCACTGGGGACATTTCCTGCAAACACCGGCATCGGATGGTTTTTGATTCCAAATGGGTGGAACGGATCTACCGTTACATCGCAACCCGAAATAAAATATTCTACCAAAAATTTAAATACATATACCTCGGCAGCTTATCGGCAGCAAACGGTTCTGCTACGTGATGCGAATCGCGAAATTATTTTGTTAGGAATGGAAGATCTATCCCGCCCCAGTGGCGACAACGACTTCAACGATGCGGTTTTCTACATCACCGCCAATCCCTTTACGTCTATTGCTACCGATAAATTGGTTGATACGAAACAAACCGCTGGAACGGATACTGATTCCGATGGAGTCATTGACCGAAACGACAAATATCCAAATGATGCTACCAAAGCATTCGATGTTTTTACACCAGGAGCAGGCATCTATGGGTCAATAGCATTTGAAGATCAATGGCCGAGCAAAGGCGATTACGATATGAATGATTTGGTGATAGATTATAACTTTCAGTTGGTGGCCAACACTGCGAACGCGGTAGTAGAAATGCGTGCCAACTTAATAGTAAAAGCAGTTGGTGCTGCTTATCAAAATGGATTTGGAATTGAGCTACCCATTTCTCCAAATAAAGTTGCGTCTGTCACTGGCGCTTTTCCGCAGCGAAATAGTATTGACCTCTTGGCGAATGGAGTGGAAGCGAATCAGGCAACGGCTGTAATCATTCCGTTTGGGAATACGGCCTCACTCTTTAACACAACTAGTTTTGTAAATACAAAAATTACGGAAGGGTACATCACACCAGTAACTCTTAATCTGGTGATCACATTTACTGAACCTATCAAGATGACAGACCTTGGGTATGTTCCATACAATCCTTTTATTTTTGTTAATGGCGATCGTGCGCGAGAAGTACATCTGGCCGATTTTACACCGACATCTTTAGCAAATACGTCTTTGCTCGGCTCGCTGGCTGACAGCAGTCGCCCGGCCGAAGGGCGCTTCTATAAAAGTGGTAACAACATGCCCTGGGCTATTAATATTGCGCTACCGTTTGAATACCCGCAAGAGAGCAGACCCATCAACGAAGCCCATACTAAGTTTAGCACGTGGGCTCAAAGTGGCGGAATGACATACAAAGATTGGTACAAGAATTTATCTGGCTACCGCCAAAGCACTTTGATCTATAAAAAGTAATTACATACAACCCCGAATAGGTCCGGCCATCTGGTCGGACTTTTTTATGTCTTCAAATAAATCGGGTTAATCGAAACGCGTAAGCTGTTGGTCTAATAAGCGGCTACTTAGGCATTTTGCCGGCTACTTTTGAGTACTTAAAGAGCTAAAAATGCGACTGTTGATCTTCTTTTTATTTCCATTAGTAGGGTTCGCTCAACAAACGAATCCAGTTTCCATCAGTGCCGAACGTCAGCGGATTGAAACAATTCTATCGAACGAATCAGCACTTGACTCCCTTACGGAAAACGCCATCAAAAACTCCTATTTTCTCAAAAGCTTTGAAGGCGAGCTGGTGCAGCAATATGAAAATGTTATTCAGGAGAAGAATAAGTGGCTAAGCACCTTTCGCTTGGGTATAAATTTTTTTTCTGTAACAACCACCAATATCAATAATGAAAGCGTAACCACGGCCGGTGTGTTGCCCAATATCGGATTTACACTTGGGTTAGATCCTGAAAAATTCATCAATCGCAGGAGCTACATCCGGGAAGCTAAACAAAATATTGTCCGTGCCGAAAATCAAGTGAAGCATCAACGCAGACAAGTGCGCGATGAAATTCTTCGTCTTTTTTATCAATACCTGGAAACACTGGGCATCCTCGACTTGCGTCAAGAGGCCAACCAGGCCCAACAAGAACATTGCCAGGTGATTGAAGAAAAATTTAAAAAAGGTGAAGCACGAATGGAAGAAATATTGCTCAACCAAAGTGCATTGGTTCTCACGCAAGAATCACTAATGAAAGCGCAAATAGCTGCACGTAAACTTCAGCAACAAATTCGATTGATAACGGAGGACACCGAATCTGCCTACAATTTTCAATTCTCACCACGCTAGGATATGGAAATAGCTGTTTCGATACTTCGAATGTTGTTGCAGCACCGCATCAAGCTGGTAGTGATTCCATTACTGACGATGGGATTGATCTACCATTTCTCAAAGAATACACCTGATCGGTTTAAGACAGAATCGCGGTTGTTCCTGAATCTACAAGAAAGCAAAGGTATGAGCCTTAGTGATGAAGATTTGAAGCAGTATCAGGTTCATACTTACTTTCAGAATACGATTGAGTTACTAAAATCAAAAAGAAATGCAGAGTTAGTTCAATTAAAATTGATTCGTAAAGCGATCGAGTCAAAAACAGTTTTTAGTGAAGGAAGTGAAATTCTTATCACCAATCAAAAAGAAGTATTGCAGCGATTAACAGAATTAGAGCTAACGAAGGAGTTTCTTCAGCCAAGTGAATTCCCTGACAGCTTAATGCTTCAGTTTTTACGCTTTCATCAAGTTAACACAGCCAAGTTGCGCGAGCTAGTGATGGCCTTCCGTATAATGGATAGTAATTTCATCAAATTAGAAATCAATGAAATTTCTCCCAAGCGCGTAAAGGCATTGGCTGACTATTTTATTGAAGCACTGATTGAAGAAAATCGTTCGCTCGCCAAAAATAAAGTAAAGGGCCATAAGGACATTATTGAAAGTTTACTTCGTCAGGCAAAGGCTGACCTCGATGACAAAATCAAGCGGCTGGAAAAATACAAGGTTGCCAACAACATTATCAATTTAGGTGAGCACACCAAGGCAATTGTCACTTATCTGGTGCAGTTGGAAGGACAACGCGCAACATTACTCACTCGGGTGCAGCAGGGCAAAACCGGAAAAAGCGAAGTCATCAAAAGTGTGCAACAAGGAAATGAACTAGCACTTGATCTAAGCACCCACCAAGAAATTCTTCAATTAAAAGAACAACTTAAGAAGATGAATCGTGAAATGCTAAAAAAAACATTAGGTAATCAAACAGCTGAGGATCTATCGCCTATTCACCAGAACATAGACAATACAAAAAGTCAAATTCAAAGCAAACTGCAAGAGCTGTCTCGTAAAACACCGTATGATCCGAGCCGTGTGCAGTTAGACTTGGTAAGTAAGTATGTTGTATATGATCTGGAGGCAGAAACATCAGAAGATATGATTCACATCATCAATGATGAAATTCAACGGGTAATGAGATACTCTTCACGCTTTGCTCCTTTCGAATCGACCATTGGTGCCTATGAACAAGAAATTAGCACTGCACAAAATGCTTATCTCGTACTACTCAATAAATTAAATCTTACGCAATCCATGGAGTATGGATCAGGCGAAAATATCATTGAAGTAGTCGATCCCCCTTTTTTGCCTACCAAAGCCGAACCATCGAAACGTATTATCTTAATTCTAGTCGGTGGTATTGTTATGTTTATTTTGATGGCCGGTATATTGATTGTGATTCAGCTATTAGATGCCACTATTACGAGTGTAGACAAACTTGAGCGCGTCTGTAGCTTGCCGATATTGGGAGCAATTCCAAAACAAAAACCAGCAGCAAGTCCTAGTTTGCAAGCCGGAATAGATTTGATCCGACAATTGCAGATTGAAAAAATAGCACAATCTATAGTTACTAAGCCGGCTAGTATCATTGTAATTAGTTCAACGCAACGGGAAGAGGGAACACATCTGTTGGCAAAGCAAGTGGCTTCCTGTTTACAAAACCATTTCCCATCAGTTGGTTTACTGGATGCTGATTGGACTTCCGAAGAATTGGATGGTTTCGAAACTGTTCGGTCGCTGGTTGCTAAACATGGCCTTTACAAAAACAAAGCATCCATTCAGGAATATATTCAACAGCAGCAAGCGCAGCATTCTGTTTTACTGGTCGTTGCTCCGCCTATTAGTCTAAGCACCGATTATTCATTTTGGTATTCTATCAGCGATTCTATTGTTCATTCGATTGGCGCCAATCGAATCTACACGAAAGTCGATCAGCGTATCGAGAAAGAAATACTAAATACTCAAGAGTCACTGCGTGGGGTAGTGCTATTTCATGCCGATATCGAAAATCTGGAAGAATATGTTGGCGAAATTCCTAAAGAACGTGGAAGCCTCCGAAAAACTGTAAAAAAAGTTATTAATCGAAACTTCAAATGATCGTACTACAAACTCTCCTTGCCTGTCTGGCGGTTTACTTAACCTTCTATAGCTTTTATTGGTTGTGCCTTACATTGCTCGGGCTTCCAAGTCGCTCATCCAATTTTAGCGATTCGCTATCAACATCACCTGAGATATTATTGATTTTGCCTGCCTACAAACCGGGAGAACGTTTTTTAGATGTTTTAGATTCATTGCCAAAAGCCATTCAAAAAAGAAACATCAAAGTTTTAGTGCTTCTGCAAGATGCCGATGAAAAATACTATCACTACTCCGTTACGAAGGGTTTCATTTGCATACAAAAATCGTTCTCTCATTTATCTGGCAATTCGTATCAACACGCATTGCGGTTTATCACTCAATGGATTGACAAACAACGCTTGCGCGGAACATGCAATCCAGAGTTTGTCATGTTGGTAGACAAAGACAATGTGATCGCTCCGGATTTTTTTGATCGCATTGAGCCTTATCAATACGATCAATTCGATATCCTGCAAGGAGTCCGCAAATCAGTTTCTACTTCCACCCCCATCTCCTTTTTCGATCATCTATCCGAGCGGTTAAATGATTGTTTGTATCGAAGAGCAAAAGAGAAAGCTAATTTATTACTAGAAATCAGCGGCAGTGGTGCATTGATTGAAACTGATCTATTTATTCGATGTATCCTTCATTTAGATGCAAATGCACCGGGCTTTGATAAAAATTTCATGGTGCAATTACTAACGCAAGCTCGCCAAGTAAGAGCAACCTTTTTGCCACAATGCATTGTGACTGAGGAGAAAACGAACAACATTTCAAATCATAACCCGCAACGTATCCGATGGTTTGGTGAACAATACTACAATGCCATTCATCATTCAGGCACTTTACTACGAGCTGCGTTTCAATTTAGAAGGCCGGCAGCACTGGACTATTTGATCACATTATGTCGACCGCCTCGTTCTATTCAGGTAGTTATTTCACCCATTTTATGTTTTGGAGAATGTGTATACTTTTGGGCAACATCCGCATGGCCGATTGGCATACCTCTCTTTAGTATTTCTTGGCTTTTGTTATCGGTGGCGCTTGTTGTTTTTCTTCTACACGAGAATGCGCTACTTAAGGCAACTCTTTCAATAGGCAGTTTGGTAAAGCTAGCTTACTTCAATTTATTCAATGCTGTTAAAAGTGTTCGTGCTGAGAACAAAGGAAAATTTATTCACACCACACATCATTTATAATGCAAGTTTCCAATTCGGGCGCTATTCAATTGAATCGCTTTGTGCGTGGAGAAGGCCGTTTGCCTGAATTGGTGCAATGGGTAATTTGGGTTTTTGCTTCAGCCTTATTGAGTTGGGCTGTGTACCTCTTCAACTTCAAAGCTGCGATAGGTATACCGTTTATTTTAGTGGCATCCGTTGTTGGTTTTTCACTTTTGTGGCGAACCGATATTGGGTTATATCTTATGCTATTTTTAGCATTTACCATCAGTGTATTCAATCGCTTAGTTGAAAACATTCCGATGGGTATTGCCATGGATGCAATCATTGGTGTGATGCTGTGCGGCCTGTTTTACCGCGCGCAGTTCAATCGTAGCTGGAGTATCTTCAATACACCGATAACTTTAGCCGTTTTATTATGGGCAGGCATGAATATGATTGAGTTTCTAAACCCAGTCGCGCCTTCTCGCGCTGCTTGGTTTTATGTGGTACGCCCTGCTGTAGAATATCTGATGCTCTTCTTTATTGCGTATCAAACATTAGATACACCTACAAAGCTATTTCGATTTCTCTACTGCTTAATTGCTTTTAGTGTAGTGTCTGCAGTATGGGGTATTTGGCAGGCAACATTTGGTTATTTCGAGTGGGAATATAATTATGTGGTGCGCCACGATTTGGTGCACTTGGTTTTCAACTATGGAAGGTGGCGTGCCATTGGATCGATAGGATCGCCATCACAATTCGGAATCATTATGGCTTTCATGTGCACGGTTTGTTTGTCATTGGCTTTTGCTGCTACCGGATTTTGGAGAAAAATAATTTTATGGCTTGCGACTGGCATTACCGGATTAGCGATGATTTACTCTGGCACTCGATCTGCCTTTGTCATCGTTCCAATCTTCTTGCTTGTTTGGGTCGTACTTTCTAAAAATCCAAAAATGTACTTACTTCTTTTCATTGGTGCTATCGGTATGACAATCCTGATCATAACGCCAAGTAACAACTATCACATTCAGCGCATTCAATCTACTTTTCAACCTTCGGCTGACGCATCGTATCAAACGCGCGCCAAGAACAGAAGTATGATTTTACCCTGGATTGTGAAACATCCGATTGGAGGTGGCTTGGGTTCTACGGGTATTTGGGGACAACGATTTTCACCCGGCACTTTCTTAGCCAACTTTCCACCCGATAGCGGACTTATTCGTGTAGCGGTAGAACTTGGCTGGGTTGGTTTATTTTTCTTCTTGTATCTCTACTACCGAATCATCATTCACGGAAGCTTGGCTTTATTGAAGATGAGAAACCCAGACTACAAAGCCATCGTAGCCGGAATCATTGGAGGAGTTGTTGCATTACTGGTGGTTGAATGGGGCCAGGAAGTAGTAGGCGTTTTCCCTATGAGTATTCTCTTCTGGCTACTATTAGCCATTTTATTTCGCGTTATTCATTTTGATCAAACTGAATCGAAGAAGTCATGATATCCATTCGTAAGCGAGTCCTTTCATTGGCAAATATGATTCTCGAATTTATCGTGGGCATTGGACTCACCGTTTTCATTACTCGCTTTTATTCGATTGAAGAAGCCGGGCAGTGGTTTTTATTCATTGCGATTTTTGCATTGGCCAGTAGCTTGCGTGATGCACTGGTGCAGGCCGCACTGATCAAAGGCACGGCACATGCTGACGATTCACTGAATATTGCACATCTCAAAACGAATGGCATCATTCTCCTCACTACGGAGTTGTTAATGTGTGGCATTCTTCTGGCATTTAGTTTAGCTAGTTCTGGTGAGTGGTCGCAACTACTTTTGCTTTATCCCATTTACTCTCTGCCAAACGCAATCATGCGTTGGCTCATTTTCTATTTGCGTGGAAAATTAACATTGGCACCAATCTTAGTTGCCAATGCTATTAACAGTTCTATCCTATTCGTAGGAATCGTTTTAATTATTCAATGGAACTTATCTCTTCAATATGTAGTCGTAGTACTCGGTATATCCAGTTTCGCAGCAGCACTTCACCTACTACCTTTTATTCCTTTGAGACAAATGATGGTTTGCGTTTTATCTAAAGAGCAATTTCTTTTAATCAAACAGGTAGGATTTGTAGCTGCTGCGCGCGAGGCTACCTCTGCTGTATCCACACGCATCAGCTTATTTATCACGGGCTCGTTGCTTACGTTACAGCATACCGCTTTACTTGGGGTATCGCAGCGGTTTGCGCAAGTAGCGTTGCTTCCTAATAATTCATTTCAATCCATTTTATTTCCCTCGCTCGTACAGTGTGTACAAAACGGAAATTGGGAGCAGGCACGAAAGCAATTTCATGAATCCATTTCACTCCTGCTTTCGATAACTATTCCGTTGTCTATTGTTGGAATAGCGCTTTCTCCTTACGTATTGACGCTGCTAAATGGCGCTGCTTATCAACATGCCTGGGTATATCTATCGATATACGTTTTTATTGCAACATGCATTACCCCTTTTGGAGCCGCCTTTGGAAGTGCCGTAACTGCCTGGGGGAAACCACAGTTTGCGTTTGGGTTAGTAGTAGTCAATAGTATTCTCACCATTGTTTTAAGTTTTGTATTGATTAAGTTTTTAGGTGTGTTTGGCGCTCCGTTGGCGATGGCGATTGTGGAACTTAGCGGACTTGCGTGTGTGGCTTACCTTCTAAAAAAAGTCTGTGGCATTCATCTCCAAGATACACTGCAACTTATTCCACATCATTATAGGCAGATTATTCTTAGATTAAAACAACAACTCGTTCTATCCTTGTATCCTATTAATAGAAACTAAAATGTTACACTTACCTATTATCTCCGTTGTTATTGCTTCGTACAACAGAAAAGTATCTCTGCTGCAAACCCTCGCTGCTCTTGAAGCTCAAACACTGTCGAGTAATCTATTTGAAGTTATTGTAGTGAACGATGGAAGCACCGATGGGACGGAGGAAGTTCTTCGGATATATAAAAATAATACCTCTATGCAATTCTTGTTTCTTCAACAAAGTAATGGCGGTCCGGCAGCAGCGCGAAACAAGGGCGTTGCGCATGCGCTGGGTCAGTGGATTGCTTTTACTGATGACGACTGTCTGCCTGACGCAAACTGGTTGCAAACGATCTTTTCAGTTTTTTCTAAAACAAACTGGGTAGGTGTTCAAGGTAGTACTTTTACCGATCGCGATCACATTACACCATTGACGCATCAAGTTGATAACGAAAATGGAAATTGCAGTGTGCCCACATGTAATGCTGCGTATCATCGAAAAGCTTTGATAGCAATAGGAGGTTTTGATGAAGAGTTTCCTTTTCCGCACAACGAAGATGCCGACTTAGCCTGGCGCATTCAACAACTTGGCACGATTGGCTTTTCCTCAGAGATGAGGGTGCACCATCCGCCACGCGTTGACCAATTCAAAAAAGTAGCCAAGCGTATGAAGATCTTGGAAAGCGAGTTTCGCCTATTTTATAAGGATAAGTATAGCTATCAGCTCAATCGAGCCAATTCTGCGTGGAAAAACATCTATTGGGAAATCGGCTGCAAAACTCAATGGTATTACCTAAAGTCAAGACTCAAGTTCTGGAAGCAACCCATTTTGTTGATGCAAGGTGTTTCTTTAACTCTGATTTGGTGGTACGACTTAGTCCGTCTCTATCCTCGATTCAGAAAAAGCGCAATGAACAATAAGATGATTTTCGCAAAATAAATAAAGCTCACTTGTGAAGATGATTAAGGAATCCATCTTCCACGCGGTAGAAATACATTCATTGATTGTATTTCTTTTTCAGCGTAACGCTACAAAATACTCTCTAGTAAATTAGGGATAAGAAATGATTGAAAGACTTAAATAGAAAAGCCTCTTATAGAATTGATTTGTTAGAAGCCGGTTTTTCCCACTTCTGCAAGGCAAAATTCCATTTACGCACTACCTTGGCCGGATTACCTACTGCGATAGAATAGGGAGGAATATCCGTCATCACTACTGAATTTGCACCTATGCGACAATATTTTCCAAGCACGAGAGGCTCACCATTTTTCTTACCCATGATTACAGTGCCTGTGCCAACAAAAGCATCTTCTTCCAAGATAACTGGAGCTTTAGTCGATGGATGATGATGATGCGGTTTATCAGGATCTATGCCATGATGCATTCCAAGAATGCGAACATATTGTGAAAGCCCCACGTGCTTGTGCAATATGATCGGACCGATCAGTACACAACCTATACCGGTATGAACTTCATCTTCAATGATTACATCACCCATTCCATTGTTAATGATTACTCCATCTTCAATGCGCGAATAGGATCCTAAAGAAAACTTATTAAACGGAACTAAATCGAGGCGCGAACGCCAGCTAATTCCTCTATTGAAGTAACGGGGAAAAATAAAAAGGCACCATACATACCATCTCACTTTTGCCTGGTAGGGTCTTTTTCTGAATAAAATAGCCATTACCCATTTTTTGATGGTAGCATTTCCTTTTACAAATTCTTTTATTGCCATAAACTTATTAGGCTACATTCAACTGAATTAACTGATCAAATAACTCCGCTCTTTCTTTCCATGTATTTATGCGAGCAATCGCCACTCTTTTTTCTCTTTCTAATAATGTATCTGACTGCGCAGCTCGTTCTACTAATTCCACAAATTGATTAGCTGAATGGGCAAGCTCCAGTACTTGACTTAATTCACGCAGCACAGAGGGATTAAAATTGGTAGTCACAACAGGTTTGCCTGCCGCCAAATATTCAAATAATTTAAGAGGGTAAATCCCATCACTTACTTCATCTATTAGGAATGGAATGATTGCTACGTCAAATCCCTTCAATACAGAAGGAGCATCTTCATGCGCGACTGCCCCAATAAATTTTATGCGAGGGTGATGTAAAACTTCTTCTGGAACATATTTCAATTCAATTGGGCCGGCCATTATTAACTGAAAATCCGAAAGGCGCTCCATCAACTGCAACAACAAGTGAAAATCAATTCTTCGTTCAATGTTGCCTAAGTATCCAATCGTTTTTCTGCCAGATGGTATCGCCTGATGAACTTGTAAATTCTTATCAAGGGCTTGGTTGAATAAATGAAAGTTAGCCGCATTGGGCACCAAGCTTACCCGGGTGAAATCGCGACCTTCAAACTGTTTCATTAAAGCGGGCGCAGTGGTAATAATCATTTCGACATTCGATGCCGCTTGCTTTTGTAAAGCAGGCCCGTGCTTTAGTGTATATTTTTTTACCATCGGATCAATACAATGATAAACCGAAGTATTTAGCCGAGTGTGTAGTCTATTTTGAAATGTTGGGTAATAAAATTCAAATGAGTTTACATAGACTACTGATTGAATGTCACGCTTTCTCAAAAAAGAGTTTACACGTTTTGCCAATATCTTTTCATTCCGATTCGTAAAAAAACGGTGAACCATGCCTGTTGGCAAAAAGTGTGTAGGCCACACAAATGGAGTTGGTAAAACACTAACTCCCTCTAATTCCTTTACGCTAAATCTAAAATAGGATTTAAATCGCCATTGTATTTTGGGGGTGGAAAATAGTTTTATTGCCTCCCAGAAATTATATGGGTGATCTACGTAGATCACCTCATGCGTTAAAGCCAATTCACGTGCAAGCTGCCACGGGGTAGAAGTGTAGGCATCATCATGCTTGGGCAAAGAAAAAAAAAGATACGTCCGTTTAGTTCGCATGCGCTCTTGATTGATATTGAGCTAGTATGTAATTTTTCAAGTAGGTAACAAGATGCTGGTGGCGATCGTATTGATGCACTACCTTCAAACAAGCACCTTTCTTATTGGTAATAGTGCCATTTTTAAATTGAAATTCATTCAAAGAGGAATAATGTAAAGTGGCAATCGCTCCGCTTCCATTCTTTTCTATTCGCTTCTGGATTCCATGAAGCCGCTTATACATCAGGTGGATATGAATAGCCTGATCGGCTCCCAACAATCCTACTATTTTGGGAAGATTGCTGAGTGTTTCCTCAATCATTTCGCGCACGTATTGTTCAATGGCATGACGCGATCCGATAGTAACACCTGCACACAACACTGGAAGATTTTCAATTTTTGTTAATTGCTCCTTTGAATAGGTGGCCTCATACCATCTTCGGTTGAAGTCGCTATCCTTTATAGCAACCGGTTCTTCGCCTGTTGCAATCATACTGGAACCTAAGTGCTCAAAAGGATCTGATACTATCAACACATCGCGAATGTCGGTGAGCATAATTTGCTCGTGGGGTATTGAGGTCACTAATCTTTGAATCAAAAAAAATCTTTTCACCATAAACTGTACCAGTGGTGTTGCCCACATTTCTAAACCGTTTGACTTATTTAGCCAATGATAAAGGTATTGAATAAGCTGGGCGAGCTTTTTTCCACCCCAAGCCGATTGCATAGCCAGCTTGCTAAGCATTTTGGGAAACAAAGATTCTTGGTAACGAATCAGTTTTACATTGCTGAATGACTTACACTGCTCTTGAAGATCACGAATATTGCTACCTACATAAATAAATAGATCTGCTCCCGGGCAAAACGCTTGGCACGACAAGATGAAGTGTTGAATGTGCTCAAATTGATACCCTACTGCAAACGTAATAATGGCTTTTCTTTTCATTCTTGGAGTTTGATTTTACTTTTTTTCAGGCTGAAGTTGATCTGTGGTGAATGTCAATTGACGAGATCCAAAAGTATATTCGAGCAGACGAGCAGTTTCTTTCGCGATTCGTTTCTTGAACGCTTGTGCCAATGTGCCATCTTTCAATAGCCTGCGAGAGCTTGTCCAGATTCTAGCTCGGTAGCTGCGTACTAATTTTATCTTACCGATCTCACCCAGTTTTCTTCCCATGCGGCCATCTTCGCCAAACACAACAAACGTGCGCGCTCCTTCCTGATTATCGTAAATTCGGGTGACCGGCATTTCAAAACCTTTCACTGCTAAACCTTCTGACACACGGAATCCAAAATTGGCTCCGCGCACATTCAAAAATTCTCTGCGCCACCTGCGGCATTCAAACAAACATTCTGCTACTAACTCATACAAGCCCAATTGCCATCGCGATGAATGAGCTGCTGGTGTGAAGCTGTAGTTTCCGTATACACAAGTGATGTAAGGATTCTTGACTAGTGGGTTAACCATTTCTGAAATCCAATCAGGTGGATATAACGAATCGCCATCTCCACACAATTGATAGACTCCTTTGGATGCGCGTAATCCCGCGAGGCGCGCATGTGCAATACCCTGTCGTTTTTCGTGAATCACCTTCACTCCCAACAAATCCAGAATTTCCGGAGTGCGGTCGGTGCTGTTGTTATTTACGATGATCAATTCGCACTCGTACGGCACATGCATCTTGGCGAAAGAGGAAAGCGTGCGCACAATATTATTCTCTTCATTCCATACCGGAATGACAATCGAGACAATCGGCTCTGCAGATTGAAACCGCAACAGTTGCTTTCGCAAATGCGCCAGTTCTTCTAACTGCATGAGCGAAAAATGAGACTGGGCAAAATCATGCTGACTTACCCAGTCGGGAACTTGAAAACGATTATACATCATGACGCAGGTAGTTAAACTTGTAACCAATTGAAGTGGAATGAACGGAGTGGAAGAAATTCCAACGGAGTGCCTGTAAATAGGCCCACACGTTTTTGATTCTGAATGCTACCAAATTTTTTAGGAGATGTTTTGGCGTTGCCACGCATAAGAAGAAAATCCAGAAAAGAATCAAATGCGTGCGACTTGAATATTTTCGCATAAACAAAATCCGGTTGCGCGTTAGCAAATAACTTTTCAATTCACTTAATTTTTCAACAGATCGTGATTCTTTGTGGTAAAAGGCAGATTGCGTGTCCACCACAATTTGATAGCCGGCTCTTCGGATCGACTCGCTCCAATCTAGTTCTTCGTAGTACAGAAAATAATTTTCCGGCATATATCCAATTTGATCAATGACTCTGCGCGGCACGAGCATGGCAGCTCCATGAGCATAATGCGTTATCGCCATCCCGTTATGTTCCGGCTTTGCTTTGGTAAGGCACGCATTTCTGCCAGTGATTTTATTTATTTGAGTAAACCCTGCATACTGAACCTGGTCTCGCTGATCGTAGTAATGAATGGTAGGGCAAAGCAAACCGATGCCCTGAAATTGCTCAAAAAGGTTGACCATCCGCGAAAGAATATCGGCACCAAACTCCGTATCATTATTGACAAAGAATAGATATTCTCCCTGAGCTGCACGCATAGCAAGATTGTTGCCTCCGGCAAAGCCAAGATTCCGATCACTCCGAATGAAATCAATCCAGGGAAATTGACTCGCTAAAAAGCCTGCCGGATTTTCCGTTGAGCCATTATCTACCACTATGACCTGAAGCGACTGCCCATAGATTCGCTCAATGCTCTTCAGCAAAGCAATGGTATGGTTGGTTGTATTGTAGTTCAGCGTAATTACCGAAACTGATTTCACGCGATTATCCATTTCACCTGATCGGTTAAATTACACGGCTAACTTGAGTTGCGCTTCAAAAGGTATTTCGGCAGGTAGTGTTGCTCGGCCAATACTATGGTAGGTAAAACCTATCGAGGCCATCTTAACCGGATCAAACAAATTTCTGCCGTCAAAAATGATTGGCTTCAACAACTCATATTTCAATCTGTCGAAGTCCGGATTTCTAAATTCATTCCACTCCGTGCAAATCAATAGTGCATGGCAATTGTTAGTGGCTTCGTAAGGATCGGTAGCATATTGAATGGTAGGCAAAACCTTCTTTGTGTTCTCCATCGCTGCCGGATCATACGCGAATATGGTAGCTCCTCGCTTCATTAACTCTTCAATCAGCCACAGAGCGGGTGCTTCGCGAATGTCATCCGTATTTGGCTTAAATGCCAACCCCCAACATCCAATCTTTTTCCCTTGTAGCGATCCCATCTCCTGTTCCATGCGCTCAATCATTTGCATGCGTTGGCGTTTATTGACGTTCATCACTGCATCTAAAATTTCAAACGAATAATTGAATTCCTGACTCGTAAATGATAATGCTTGTACATCTTTGGGAAAGCAACTGCCTCCGTAGCCCAAGCCTGCATATAAAAATTGATGACCAATGCGGCTGTCCGAGCCTATTCCTTTTCGAATTTTTTCTATGTTTGCTCCGCTACGTTCACAGAGATTTGCGATTTCATTCATGAAGCTGATCTTCATTGCCAAAAAACCATTGGCGGCATATTTCACTAACTCAGACGACCGCGCATCCATTGCCAAAATAGGATTACCATTGCGAACAAATGGTTCGTAAAGAGTCTTCATAATTTCTTCTGCCTGCTCACTAGAAGTACCGATCACTACGCGCTCGGGTTTTAAAAAGTCCATCACGGCAGATCCTTCACGTAAAAATTCAGGATTAGAAACCACATTAAAATGTTTGCCCGCTTGCAATCCGGCTGACTCCAGTTGCCTGGTTATTCTATCGGCTGTACCTACAGGCACGGTACTTTTTGTAACTAGGATTTTGTGTTGTTGTTTTAGTACCGGCACTAATTGGTCGCAAACAGAAAGTACGTATGAAAGATCGGCTGAACCATCTTCTTGTGGTGGCGTTGGCAGCGTTAAAAAAATGATTTCAGCATGATGAGCAGCCATTTGCAAGTGTGTGGTGAATTGAATTCTGCCATCACGTACATTACGTTCAAACAGTTGCTCTAAACCGGGCTCGTAGATAGTAAGTTGCCCACTTTGCAAACGCACCACTTTTCCAGCATCTACATCTACACAATAAACTTGATTGCCCATTTCGGCAAAGCAAGTAGCACTCACTAAACCCACATAACCTGTTCCTATAAAAGATAGATTCATAAATTGATTTGTAGTTGGTTAAACATTTTCTTTTTGAAATAGAGCGGGTATTGTGCGGAGCACTAGTTGAATATCTCCGATAAACGAATAAGACTGTGCATATTGATTGTCTAGTTGAATGCGTTCTTCCTCTGACATTGCACCGCCTCTACCACGTTTCGTTACTTGCCATAGTCCGGTGATTCCTGCAGGTCCCAAAAAACGTTGAGCACTCGCATCTGCAGTTAGTTTCTCCGCTTCGTAAAGTGGTAAAGGTCGATTGCCAACCAGCGACATATCGCCACGCAACACGTTAATCAATTGAGGCAACTCGTCTAAACTAGTATTGCGCAAAAATTTTCCGAAACGCGTAATCCGCGGATCATCTTTGAATTTAAAAAAGGCCGCTTTGGATTTTCCTTTCGCTAACTCCCAGCGCTCGCACGAGTAGGTGCCGTTGGGTAACACTATCAGTGTGCAGGCCGCAACTGGTAAGTGGCAACACTCAGAGCAACTTTCACTAACAGCTTGCTCAGATTCATATTGATTGAGATGCGCCAAATCTTTTAACTTCAATTCGGCATTGGCATTCATTGTTCTAAACTTTAAAAGCTTAAATCGATCATAGCTCTCGCCTGCTCGGTAGGAAGAATAAAACACGGAGCCTGGAGATTCGACCTTAATGATGATGGCGATCACAACTAATACTGGAGCTAAAATCAACAAAGCGGTTGAAGAGGCGAGGATGTCAAATATTCGTTTCATCGGTTTACTTTCGGTTTTTAAATCTTTACTGCTTATTGGATCTATTTCATCAAGAATTTGGTTTTCCGCCTTTCTTGTTGTTCAAAATTAGATTGCAATTGGTGCGAAGAATTTTCTATTCGACTAAAGCGGTGAGGTATTAGATCAATGGTGCCATCTTGAAGACAAATCAGATTTCGCATCATCCAAAATATTTTTGGTACAACACTTGCCGAATAGTAGGTTAACCAAATGCAACAAATTCCGATGAATGTATCAGCTCAGCCAAGATTTTTTGTCTTCAACCAACAGGAATTTCACGCAACTATTGGTGATAGTGAAGGGCTGGGAAAGGAAATTTTAGCGATCGTTTTAAACGAGTTGCCCAGTCGGATTCGAAACATTCGAGACAGTATAAAACAATCAGAAACAAGCCAATTAAGGATAGAAATGCATGATTTGAAAGGAATTATTGGCCTGTTAGGGTGCTCCAGTTTATACCAACAAATAAGTCAACTAAAACTGAGTGATCAATCCATTGATCAACTACAACTGCTGAGCCTGCACTCCATTTTAGAGCGCCTCAAGATGCTTGAAAAGGACTTATTGCTATTCTCAAAAATGGAACTTCTGTCTTAAAATGAGATAATTAAACAACTCGATACTAACATTTATTTTATGAAAACCGCTTTTGTTATTGATGACAATTTGAGCTACCAAAAAATTATCAGCGCTCACTTAAATCAACTTGGCTTTGAAGTAAAATCTTTTTTGTCGGCCAAAGAGTGCCTGAGTCATTTGAAAGACGCCCCACATCTCATTCTGCTAAATCAACATCTGGGAGATAATGAATTGGGTCTGGACTATATCAAAGAGATTAAGGAGAAGTCGAACGAAGCACCTATTGTGTTCCTGTCAGCCGATAATGATGTTTACACCGTCACTAAAGCGTTAAAAATGGGTGCTTTCGACTACATCGAGAAAAATGGATCTGCATTGGTTCGATTGCGTACCGCCATCGACAACATTCCTGACTACCTTAAAAAAGGAAGACGTCAAAAGATGATGCGCATTGCTGGTGTGTCCGCAGCAATAGTAATTGCCATAGGTGCAGCGTTATTCTTTTTGTTTCGCTAAAGGCCAAAACTAAGGTCCTTTCTTTTCATGAAAGGCTACTTTAGGATCGGGGTCTTCGTATCTTTTTTGCCGATCAATTTCGCAAGTTCGAATCTATTCCTTTTTTCCTATTTTTGTGGCCAACTTAAAAGCAATACCAAAGTGCCAGTCCAGGAACAAATACTTACCGATCTACTGGAAGCAATCGAGATTACCGATGTCAGGGATCTTATTGTGTTTAATGACGATTTCAACACCTTTGAGCATGTCATTGAAACACTTATCCGTGTTTGCAAGCACACCCCCGAACAAGCCGAGCAGTGTACCTGGTTAATTCATCACAAAGGAAAATGCAAGGTGAAGGCTGGTTCTTACGAAGAACTGAATCCAATGCGCGAGGCGATCGTTGATGCTGGCATTGATGCAAAAATTGTTTAATGCCCATTTTGTTTTGGGCGCATTTCCAAGACTTATTAAAAGAACGAAGTGGATTTTCCTTCAAAACTGATAGAAGATGCTGTAAACGAGGTTGCTAAGCTTCCGGGCATTGGAAAAAAAACAGCGCTCAGAATGGTTTTGCATCTGATAAAAGAAAATGAACATCGCACAGTAGCTCTCGCAGACGCTTTGACCAAGTTGCGTTCAAATATTCGGTTTTGTAAAACATGCCACAATATCTCTGACGAAGAGGAGTGCACTATTTGCAAAAGCCACAAGCGAGACAAAAGCATTGTTTGTGTGGTAGAAGACACACAAGATGTTATGGCCATTGAAAATACAGCTCAGTTTATGGGAGTTTATCATGTGCTGGGAGGGGTTATTTCGCCTATGAATGGAATCGGCCCATCGGATATCAAAATTGACTCGTTGATAAGCCGTTTGACAAATGGGAATGAAATCAAAGAAATCATTCTGGCTCTCAGCCCCACCATGGAAGGCGATACTACCAATTTCTACATCAACCGAAGACTAGCCGCTTTTTCAGTGAAGATTACGTCTATTGCCAGGGGCATTCCTGTCGGGGGAGATTTGGAGTATGCGGATGAGATTACACTCGGGAGGAGTATACTAGGAAGGACACTTTTTAGCTAACACTTGGCAGGTTTTTCTGAACTCATTACTTTTTGGAAGAGACAAAACCCTGAGTAACTAGTTGGATATCGGCCTATCGTTTGTCTTCACATGATAAATCTCTTTCTTTGTAGACTTAATCAAAATTATGAATCACCTTTCTAACAGAATCAACGCAATCGAAGAATCAGCCACGCTGGCCATGGCGGCCAAAGCCCGCGAATACAAGAACCGAGGTATTGACGTAATCAATCTCAGTTTGGGTGAGCCCGACTTTAAAACCCCACAGCACATTTGTGATGCCGCTAAGAAGGCTATTGATGACGGGAAATATTTCTCCTATCCTCCGGTTGCCGGATATCAGGACTTGCGCGAAGCGATCGCAGCGAAATACCAAAAAGAAAATAAGGTTCCCTATAAGGCAGAAAATATTGTGGTATCAAATGGGGCTAAACAATCCATCGCCAACGTGATGTTAGCATTACTTAATCCGGGAGATGAGGTAATTGTGTTCGCTCCCTATTGGGTTAGCTATGATGCGTTGGTTCGTTTAACTGAAGCAACACCGGTTATTATCAACGGCACATTAGAAAATGATTTTAAAGTAACTGCGCAGCAAGTAGAACAAGCGATCACAAAAAAGACAAAGGCAATCATTTTCTCATCGCCATGTAATCCAACAGGCTCTGTCTTTTCTAAAAAGGAGTTGGAGGCGATCGCGGCTGTGGTTCTCAGCCATGAAAATTTATTAATTATTGCTGATGAGATTTATGAGCACATTAATTTTACCGGTGATCAAACCAGTATGGCTTCTCTTCCCGGGATGTTTGATCGCACGATTACCGTGAATGGTTTTGCGAAAGGCTTTGCTATGACAGGCTGGCGTGTAGGCTACATCGCTGCCCCCAAATGGATTGCAGATGGAAGCAATAAAGTGCAAGGTCAAATTACGTCAGCTAACTGTTCTATCTCCCAGCGCGGAGCATTGGCAGCCATTACTGGTGACTTAGCGCCAACGAATATGATGGTAACCGAATACCACAAGCGAAGAGACATCGTCTACAAATTGTTAAAAGAAATCCCAGGAGTAAAAGCGAATAATCCTCAAGGCGCTTTTTATTTCTTCCCTGACGTGAGCTTTTATTTTGGTAAGAGAGATGGCGATACAGTAATCAAAAACGCAGATGATTTTTGCTTTTTCATGTTGGATAAAGGACATGTGTCGCTCGTACCCGGTGGTGCATTTGGCGATGAAAAATGTGTTCGGCTTTCATATGCAGCCTCAGAAAAAGAACTGGTTGAAGCGATGAGCAGAATGAAAAAGGCATTAGCATCATTGACGTAAAGTTGACAACTGACTATTAGCTTCCTACTTTCTACTTTTGGTTATATGAACTCTCCAGAAAAAATAGTTGAATCTTTCTCCAAACTCAATGTATTGATCATTGGAGATGTGATGCTAGATAGCTACATCTGGGGAGCAGTAGAAAGAATCTCTCCCGAGGCACCAGTACCCATTATTAATGTTCGAAAGAAGGATTTCCGTTTAGGTGGCGCGGCCAACGTTGCCTTAAACGTTCATGCTTTAGGGGCGACCCCCATACTCTGTGCGTTGATCGGTGACGATGAGGATGGCAAAAAATTACTACAGCGATTAGATGACAAAAAGATTTCTAAGGATGGAATCGTTACTTCTTCTTTTCGACCCACTACCGTAAAAACAAGAATTATTGCCAGCCAGCAACATGTGGTACGTGTGGATGAAGAGTCGGATAAGGTGGTTAATCAGGAAGAAGAAAAGTTATTATTGGAGCGAATTGAAAAATTAATGCCCGCCTGTCACGTCATTGTTTTTGAAGATTACGATAAAGGCGTATTGAATACTTCGATTATTGAAAAGACGATTGCCTTTGCAAAGCGAAAAAATATTCCCACGGTAGTTGATCCCAAGAAAAGAAATTTTCTTGCGTACAAGGGCGTAACTCTATTTAAGCCAAACCTAAAAGAATTGCGCGAGGGCCTAAAGATAGAAGTAGAGGCAAGTAATCAAATTCAAGTCGAGAAGGCCGTTGAATTGCTAAAAGAAAAACTACACGCAGAAGGAGTGATGCTTACACTTTCTGAACATGGAGTTTACATCGATTATAATAATCAAAAGATAAAATTAGCAGCACACGCTCGCGAAATCGCAGATGTTTCCGGTGCAGGTGATACGGTAGTGAGTATTGCAGCGCTTTGTTTGGCGTTGAAGCTATCGCCTCCATTGATTGCTTCGCTTTCTAATTTAGGTGGAGGCTTGGTGTGCCAACATGTGGGGGTAGTGCCGATTGATCGGGAAGAACTCTTGATCGAAGCAAAAAAAGAGATAGGTTAATCCAAAATAAAAAAGCTTTTCATTTCTGAAAAGCTTTGAAGGGTGAATGACGGGGCTCGAACCCGCGACCTCCAGAATCACAATCTAGCATTCTAACCAACTGAACTACATCCACCGTTTGAGGACTGCAAATGTAGGTAGCCAAATTCAAATCGCAAAGCTAGCCCCGAAGGAAATGAAGCCTTTCGCCCATCTTGCCCTCGTTGAACTGCCCGTTTGAATAGGCATGGTGTCCGGAAATCCAAGTATCTGTAACTCTTGAATGAAAGGTTTGACCCTCAAAAGGTGACCATCCACATTTAGCCAATATGTTGTCTTTTTGAACAGTCCAAGGATTATTTTGATCAACCAAAACTAAATCGGCATAGTACCCTTCTCGAATATAACCACGTCTATCGATTTGAAAAAGAATGGCTGGGTTGTGGCACATCTTCTCTACTATTTTTTCTAGACTAATTTTTCCTTGTCGATAAAACTCCAGCATGGCTACAATACTATGTTGAACCAGTGGTCCTCCGGAAGGTGCATTAAAGTAAGTATTGTTTTTTTCTTCGATGGTATGCGGGGCATGATCTGTCGCGATGACATCGATGCGATTATCTATTACCGCTTTCAAAATTTCTTGTTGATCAGGAGCTGTTTTAATCGCTGGATTCCATTTGATATTCATTCCTAATCGATTGTAGTCAGCATCATTAAACCAAAGATGGTGGATACACGCTTCGGCTGTAATTTTCTTTTTCTCGAGAGGTATCGAGTTGTCAAAAAGAAAGGTCTCTTTCGCAGTTGAGATATGAAGAATGTGCAAACGAGTGCCGTGTTTCTTGGCTAGGCCAATGGCAAAAGACGATGACTTGTAACAGGCTTCTTCATTTCTGATAATAGGGTGGTAGGCAATTGGACAATTATCACCATACTTCTCTTTAAAGTCTGCCAGATTTTTTCGAATCGTTGGTTCATCTTCGCAATGAGTCGCAATCAGAGAGGGGAACCGCGAATAGACCGATTCCAGGACGGCAGGATCATCAACCAATAAATTCCCAGTTGACGATCCCATAAAAATTTTTAAACCGCAAACTTTTTGAAGATCCGTTTTCATTACCTCTTCTAAGTTGTCATTAGAAGTACCCATGAAAAAGGAATAGTTGGCTAATGAATGTTGTGATGCGATTTGGTATTTGTCCGCCAGCAAAGCTTGTGTAAAAGCTGGAGGTGAAGTATTGGGCATTTCCATGAAACTAGTAACTCCACCGGCAACGGCAGCACGCGATTCAGTGTAAATAGTGCCTTTATGAGTAAGCCCAGGCTCCCGGAAATGGACTTGGTCATCAATCGCCCCGGGAAGTAACAATTTACCTCTCGCGTCAATGACGTTTGCCTGCCCGACAGACAAGTTATTTCCGATCTTTTCAATAAAAGATCCTCGAATCAGTACATCGCCCTCGAAGACCTTGCCTTCGTTTGCTATTTTTGCGTTCGTTATGAGTGTAGTATTCATTACCTTGTAAAGATAGGGCACCGCTCACCTGATCTTTATTCAATCTCTCAAAAAATTTGCTATGAATTGGCTCGATTTTAAACTGAACAAACAACTACTTGATGCGGTAGTAGACGCGGGCTTTGCGAATCCAACGGAGGTTCAGGAAAAGTGTATTCCACTTATTATAGGCGGACAGCAGGTAATTGGCATTGCGCAGACCGGTACCGGTAAAACAGCCGCATACCTACTGCCTGTTTTAATGAAAGCTAAATTTGCACAGGGAACTGATCCCCGGGTATTAATCCTTGTGCCAACGAAAGAGCTGGTCGTTCAAGTTGCCGCCCAGGTTGCTGCACTTTCGAAGTACACCGACTTGAGGACAGTACATCTTTATGGAGGAGTTGGACCTAAAACACAAATTGACAATATCAAAGCCGGAGTTGACATTGTTGTTGCCACGCCCGGAAGATTTTTGGAATTGTATCAACGAAATGAACTTGCTCCCAAGCAAATTAAAACGTTGGTCTTAGATGAGGCTGATCGGATGCTCGACATGGGTTTCATGCCGCAACTTCGCAGAATTTTTGAAGTGATTCCCTCTAAAAGACAAAACCTATTGTTCTCCGCGACCTTTCCTCAGCGAGTTGAGCGCCTGTCACAGGAATTTTTAGAATTTCCAGTGCGCGTTGAGATCACGCCACCGGCAACCGTACCCGCAAAGGTTGAACAAGAGTTGTATTGGGTCCCTAACTCTCGCACGAAGATTAATTTTTTGGAATTTGTGCTTCAGGACAAAGAAGTTTTCAATCGGGTAATGGTATTTGCTCGCACCAAAGATGCTGCGAATGATATTTTCAAATTCATAGAACGTAAAGGATATGGTCCTGCCAAGGTGGTTCACTCCAACAAAGGTCAAAATAGTCGGATCAACGCAGTGACTGAATTTAAAGAAGGCAAGCTACGAGTACTGGTTTCTACCGATGTTGCGTCACGCGGAATAGACGTCACCAATGTATCGCACGTGATCAATTTTGATGTGCCTATTGTGTATGAAGATTATGTGCATCGCATTGGACGCACTGGCCGTGCTTTTCAAAGTGGCAAAGCGATTACACTCGTTACTGATTCAGAGAAATACCATATCGATAAAATCGAAAAAATAATACGAGAGAAAATTCCAATAAAAAAACTTCCTGATCAGGTTTTAATTGCTGAAACGCCTCGAGAGGAGTTGCAAGACATGGCGAGAGAAATTGATCGTCAAAAACGCTATGAAGATCCTGAATTCAAGGGTGCGTTCCACGAGAAAAAAAGGAACCTTTAGTAAACTGCAATCAGTTCGATTGGGAAGCTCAACCTCATTTCAGTTTTATTTGTAGACAACTTAGTGTAGTTTGCCATACTTAATGCTTAATGTATGTCGCCAGTTTTAGTTGCCTCTATCTTAGTCGTCTATTTTTTAGCACTCATTATCATCTCTTATTTCACCTCAAAAGGTGCGGATAGTAATACCTTCTTTACCGGCAATCGTCAGTCACCTTGGTACCTTGTCGCGTTCGGTATGATCGGCTCTTCTTTGTCAGGAGTAACATTTGTCTCTGTACCTGGAAATGTGGGCAAAATTGGGTTTGGTTATTTTCAAATTGTGCTTGGATACTTAGTGGGCTATTGGGTAATCATTGGTGTGTTGATGCCACTGTATTATCGACTCAACGTAATTTCGATATACACCTACTTAGAGCAACGATTTGACAACTGGGCCTATAAAACCGGGGCGTTCTTTTTTCTGGTATCCAGAACCATTGGTTCTTCCCTTCGACTATTTTTGGCAGCTACGGTTTTACAACTCTTTTTGTTTGACGCATGGGGTGTTCCTTTCATCGTGACGGTTGCTACTACCATTGGGCTAATTTGGATTTATACATTTAAAGGAGGAGTAAAAACAATTGTTTGGACCGACTCTTTTCAAACGCTTTTTTTGGTTACTGCGGTGGCCGTCACGGTTTGGCAAATTGCCGATAAACTGGATTTCTCCTTGTTGACGATGGTCGATTCCATACAGGCGGCAGGGCTTTCCAGAATTTTTTATTTTGATGATGTCAACTCAACCTTGTTTTTCCCGAAACAATTTTTAGGCGGTGCCTTTATTGCCATTACTATGACGGGCATGGATCAAGAGATCATGCAGAAAAATCTAACCTGCAAAACATTAAAAGATGCTCAAAAGAATATGTTTTGGTTCAGCCTTACATTAGTTGTTGTCAATCTTTTGTTTCTAACCTTGGGCGCCTTGCTTTACTTACATAGCAACCAAAAAGGACTATCGATACCTGCACTATCGGATGAGCTTTATCCACGACTTGCTTTTAACGAATTGGGTGGTTTGGTTGGTATTTTGTTTCTATTGGGGATAACGGCATCCTCTTACGCGAGCGCAGATTCTGCTTTAGCGGGATTGACTACCTCGTTTTGTATTGATTTCCTTCATTTCAAAACGAAGCCAGAGAAAGTGAAACAGCAGCAGAAATTTATGGTTCACTTGGGCTTTTCTGTGTTGTTTCTTTTGATCATCATTATTTTCAAGGAGGTGAATGAGAAATCAGTTATTGATGCGGTGCTCAACGTGGCAGGGTATACCTATGGTCCGTTGTTGGGACTTTTCTCTTTTGGGTTATTAACAAAATGGAAGATCAAAGGAGTGCTCGTTCCTTTCGTTTGTGTATTGGCACCAGTACTTTCTTATGTAATAAGTGCGAATTCATCAAATTGGTTCGGAGGTTATAAGATTGGTGTTGAGGTATTGATTATCAATGGCATTATTACCTTTTTTGGTTTGCTTTTGATTTCCGACTTTCGAAAAAAAGCATATTTATTACCAAACAAGTAAAATCAAATAAACCAATACGTTCAGCGAAGATTTGATTGCTTTCATTTGTAACGTATGTCTTTTATTGTTTTGTAAAACTAAATTCCTCTTGTGTTTTACCTTTTTTTACTCGAATCAGGTAGGCGCCCGTTCTCACATTCTTAAAATCGATGATTACCTTTCTTTTGTTTAGCTTTTTGGAGGTCACTAAGTAGCCTGAAGAGGAAAATACCTCAATTTCTGCACCCTTGAATTTCCGATTGGCTTTCAAAACGAGGAGATTATCGTTGGTTATTGTTGTGATTTCCGGCTTTGTATCCTTTGGCGTTGCCATTGACAAGGATCCAATCACAAAAAGGAGAGAGGTAGAAATAAGGATGAAAATTTTCACGGTCTAATGTTTCGACAGAATTACCCAATACATGTGCCACGAAGACCAACCACTCTCAATAGGAATTTGATGAGATCGAAAAGTCGACATCGTTCAGAAAATCAATAAGTTACCTATACAATGAAGCAATGTGCTGGATAAGCGAAGCAGCGTTTCGGTCATGTGTTTAATCCTTTTTTGGGACTGCCGTTCTCACCTTGAGAAGCTTTCCTTTTATCGTGAACTTGTTTATTAAACCCTTTGGTTCTACTTTTGCCATCCAAATCGCGGGGTGGAGCAGTTGGTAGCTCGTTGGGCTCATAACCCAAAGGTCACAGGTTCGAGTCCTGTCCCCGCTACTAAAACCCCAGACTCTGTTTGAGTCAGGGGTTTTTTATTCTTAAACCGCATGTCAACCCCCCATAAATCTGGTTTTGTAAGTATTGTAGGCAAGCCCAACGTGGGTAAGTCGAGCCTAATGAACAAATTGGTTGGGGAAAACCTGTCGATCATTACCCCCAAAGCCCAAACTACCCGGCATCGAATCATGGGTATTTTAAACGGTGACGATTTTCAAATTGTCTATTCTGATACCCCGGGAATCTTAGAGCCTAAGTACGAATTGCACGAAGCAATGATGGGGTATGTAAAAGTTTCATTGGAAGATGCTGATCTGATTTTGTTGATTGTTGAGTTGGGTGAAAAGTATGATGAGCAGCTTTTTGCTCCTTTTAAAAATAGTACCACGCCCATTTTACTAATTATCAATAAAGCGGATCTAGCGGTGGGCTCTCAGGTAAAAGACAAAATTGATTACTGGAGGGAATATATAAAAGCCGAAGAAATAATAGCCGTTTCAGCACTAAAAGAAATCAACCTGGAGCAACTCTTACCTACTATTAAAAAGTATTTGCCTGAACATCCAGCCTATTATCCTAAAGACGATCTCACTGATAGGAGTCAACGTTTCTTCTCAGCCGAGATGATTCGGGAAAAAATATTTATGAACTACAGCCAGGAGATTCCATATAGCTCTGCTGTTAGTATTGAAGAGTTTAAAGAAAGCGAGAAGATTATAAAAATTCGAGCCACTATCTACGTGGAGCGTGATTCGCAAAAGGGAATTCTGATAGGAAAAGCAGGGAGCTCTCTGAAAAAAGTTGGAACCGAGGCGAGAGCTAGTATGGAAGCATTCTTCGGTAAGCAGGTGTTCTTAGAGAC
>JAJTGQ010000175.1 GCA_021299455.1 Flammeovirgaceae bacterium
GCAACACCCGAATCCATCGCTGCCTTTGCTACAGCGGGACTCACAGTAGTGATCAATCGAGGATCCATTGGTTTGGGAATAATGTACTCTCTCCCAAACTGAATTTTGTTTACACCATATGCTTGAAACACAATATCCGGCACGGGCTCCCGCGCTAAGTTTGCCAAGGCGTGAACGGCCGCCAACTTCATGGCTTCGTTTATTTCGGTAGCTCTTACATCAAGCGCTCCGCGAAAAATATAAGGGAACCCTAACACATTGTTGACTTGGTTGGGATGATCTGATCGTCCGGTGCCCATAATCAAATCGGGCCTCGATTTTTTGGCGAGATCGTAGGCAATCTCAGGATTAGGATTTGCCAATGCAAAAACAATCGGGTCTTTGGCCATTGTCAAAATATCGGCAGCCGTTAGAATGTCTGCCACTGACAACCCGAGAAACACATCGGCACCTTTGATGGCTTCTTGAAGTGTGGTGATTTTTCGCGTTGTGGCAAACTCCAATTTACTGGCATCCAACCCCGGCCGTTCTTTGTTGATGACACCTTTGCTATCGCACATGATCAGGTTTTCCTTTCGCAAACCAAGCGCGAGATAAAGTTTAGTGCAGGAAACGGCAGCCGCTCCGGCACCGTTGACCACCAACACAATGTCTTCAATCTTTTTTTCTATGATATGCAGCGCATTGATCAACGCAGCACTGGAGATGATAGCCGTACCATGCTGGTCGTCATGCATGATGGGGATGTTCATCTTTTCACGGAGTTCAGTTTCGATCTTGAAACACTCGGGCGCTTTAATGTCTTCCAGATTAACACCGCCAAATGTAGGCTCAAGCGATTTTACAATTTTAATAAAGGCATCAGGATCCTCCTCGTCAATCTCAATGTCAAAGCTATCAATGCCAGCATATTTTTTGAATAATACTGCCTTTCCCTCCATGACCGGTTTAGCCGCTTCGGGGCCAATATTTCCAAGGCCTAACACCGCGGTGCCATTAGAGATAACGGCTACTAAATTTCCTTTGCTGGTGTATTTATAAACATCTTCTTTGTTGGCTGCGATTTCTTTACACGGCTCTGCCACACCTGGCGAGTAAGCCAGCGCTAAATCCAACTGTGTGCTTAGCTGTTTGGTGGGTACAACTTCAATTTTTCCCGGTTGCCCTTGCGTGTGATAGTCGAGGGCGTCTTGCTTCCTGATTTTAATAGACATGTTCGTTCGATAAAGAGTGAAATTTACACTTTATCGGGGAGATGGCAATAGAGAGATCGATTCATCGGGATTCGTATCTTTGCATCATGGGTAAAAAAGAAATCATTGCACATTGGCTGACCATGGCAGAGCGGGATTGGAAGAGCGTACTGGCCCTGCACGAAGCAGGGCAGCACATGCACGCCTTATTTTTTTCGCATCTGGTTATTGAAAAAATACTCAAGGCTCATTGGGCAAAAGACAATGAAGAAAGTGAACCGCCCCGAATACACGATTTGGAATATCTCTACAACCAAACAGAACTTAAACTTTCTGCAAATCAAGTAGATCTGTTGGGTGTTATGAATTCCTGGAATCTGGAAGGGCGTTATCAAGATTACAAGGACAAATTTTATAAGCGCACTACTAAGTCCTACACAGAAGAAAAATTGAAGCTAGTAGATCAACTACGATTATGTTTACTATCCGAATTGCAAAACAAATAGTAAGAAAGCTGATTGAAGACCTACGTGAAAACGGGTTTGATCCTACACGGGCTATTTTATTTGGATCGGTAGCCAAGGGAAAAGCACATCCTCTTTCAGATATTGATGTAGCGATTTGGGATGAGAAATTTACAGGCTGTAGGCCTATCGACATAGAAGCGATTGTAAAAATACTTCATAGTTATCCGCGGGTGGAGGTTCATACTTATTCTGCGAAAGAAAAAGGAGAAGACAATCCTTTTATAAAGGAAATTGAAAAGCGAGGAATCGAGATTTCACTCGCAGCTAATGAGCATCGGCTGATAAAGATACCTTGTTAAGAAACTAACTCCCGATACGACTCGCTATAAAAGTTAGCCGACAGCATCAACTCAGTGGGCGTGCCCGATGAAGCTATCTCTCTGTTTTCTAAAATATAAATCCGGTCGCACCGCTGCGCGGTTTTAATGCGATGGGTGACCAGTAGAATGGCCATCTCCTGTTTTGCCTTTTGAAGCAATGCTAAAATAAAATTTTCGGTGTTTCTGTCCATGGCCGAAGTAGCCTCATCTAATAAGAGTATGCGAGGCTTACGAAACAATGCTCTTGCCAACACCACCAGTTGCTTTTGACCGCCCGAAAGGTTGACACCTTCTTCACCCAACAGCGTAAGGTAGCCTTGTGGAAATTCTTTAAAATAGTTACCAAAGCCTTTTTCTTCACAAAAGACTACTGCCTTTTGATACTCGTCAGGTTGATCACTCAAGGTGATATTGTAAAGCAGATTACCGTTAAAAATCTTCAAATCTTGAGGGACTGTTCCAATTTGCTCTCGCCATTGCTGGGTATCGCAGTCGTTCAGAGAAACTCCATTTACTTCAATACCTCCCGCTTCCGGGGCATAAAATTTTTCGATCAGTTGAAGCAACGTGCTTTTTCCTCCGCCACTCTCACCCAACAAAGCAACCATTTCACCTCTTTTGAATTGAAGGGATACATTTTTTAGTATTTGTCTTCTCCCCGGAAAACGGAATGATACCTCTTCAACTCTAACAGACAATTCATCCTTTTCGGGTATTTTGTAGAGAGTTGCGTCTTGACCAGAACTATACCCTCCTTCTTTTTCCATTGAAGTAAACTCAAACATCCGATCAAAGGCCACCAAAGCCTCTTGTATTTGAATGTTGGCAACCACCAATCTGTTTGCAGAAGGAATTACGCTGCCCGCCATACTTAGCAAGGCCACCATCTCACCCAGTTTCAGTTCTTTAGCAAGCACCAGCCAGGAAGAAAAACCAAAAACAATGATCATAAACACAACCCCGGTTACTTCTGACACCCAACTGAACTTTATATTTAACTGACCAAGGTCTGCCATCTTCTGCTGAAACGCGCCATAGACGGTTGCGTTAATGCGTTCAAAAAAAGACTGTTTATTCATCAACTTAATATCGGCCACGCCCTGCATCGTATCTACAAAATTGCTCTCGGCCATGGCATACCCACCCATCACTTCCTTTTGGGTCTGGATAATGGGCTTATTGAACCAAAGTAGAATTAAAAAATAAACAGGCAGGCTGCCCAACATGATAAACCCAATCAAGCTCGAATAAGCAAACACAAAACCAAGCGAGACAATCACCAACAATAAATCAATAACAATGCTTCCCGAAACAACAGATAACACCGACTGAATCCTACGCGTGTCGTTCATGCGCGCGATCAGCTCGCCTGTTTTACGAGTATCAAAAAATGACTTGGGCAATTGCAATAAGTTGTTGTAAAACCGTTGAATAATACGGTTGTTAAAATCCATGCCTTGGCGAATCATAAACAGTCCGCGTAGATAACCGAGCCCACTTCTTGCCAATAAGAGCAACGTGACCAACACCAGGCTCAAAAAAAGTTTTTGGCTATTTTCTTTTGGCAGGATATCATCGATCAATTTTTGCGAGAAGATGGCCGTGGAAATGCCGAGTACTGAAATGGCGATGCCAAGGATAAGAGCTACCAACAAAATATTAAAATCTTCTTTGATCAGACCAATGATCCACTCCTTCTTTTTGCTTTGAGTTATCGTCTTTCTTTCAAATTTCTCTGTGGGCACTAATTTCAGCAATGCCTTTGACTGCCAGATTTTATCCAGTTCTTCTGCGGTCATTTTAACGATACCTTTTGCAGGATCAAACAAATGTAAGGGGTCTGACGGCTTATCTTTCGCGGCAGTCGAGCCGTCTGACCCCTGCGGTGGAAAGTAAACAACGTAATGGTGTAGCTGATTTTCGATCACTACATGTAGTATAGATGGTTCATTCAACTCGCCTAGGTTATGAACCCCTTCCGCCTCTAATCCCTCTGCCACAAAACCAACGTGTTCGGCAGCCTGCAACAAGCCGAGTAGTGTAGTCCCTTGGCGCGAGGTGCCGCTGATTTTACGCAAATGCTCGAGGCTGTTGCTACCACCATGAGACTGAATAATGGTAAGCAAGCACGCAACCCCGCAATCAGATTGGTCTTGTTGTAATGCAAAAACCTTCTTATCAATTTTCACTGGGGTAAATATTGAAGGATTGCTTCTATTTTTGTCTCGCCTTTGAATTCTTTGATAAGCTTCCGGTCCTTGCCGTAGATGAAGATATGTGGCGTAGACAGAGATCCAAAATTTTCAAAAACATTTTCTCGATTGATTTTTATAAAATTGACGTTTGGGGTGTTCATCAATCCTAAACCTTGTGAGGTTTTTTTTATGACAGCAATATTTTCAGAAGACATAAGTAAGACGGTCGCGTGCTGCAACGCATTTAGATTCTTGCTCAACTCAGCCAGTTCGTATTGGCAATGATCACACTCACTATTAAAATGGATCAGTAGTATTGGATTCGCAGAATCGACTCGATAATTGGTGCTGTCCGTGTTAAAGAATGGAACAGCAGTCAAGTTCAGTTTCTTCTCTCCTACTGCCTTCATAGCAATCACCTTTTCGACAATACCATATACCATAAATAGTACAGATGCAAATAAAAGGGTAGCACCAACAGCAAGTAATAATTTCTTGAGCATAACTATGAGCTGCTAACAACTAAGAACATTACCAGTACAACCCAGACAAAAAGACCCACTCCGTAAGTTTTAGCAACGAACCCAATACTTGCTAAAAGATTTTTACCAATAACTTCCTTTAATTGATATGCAAGTACTACCCAATAAAATACTTCAAATACATTCAGAAGTCGAATAGGGTATACCAACCATGTATCCAACTCAACTGGACTAAGAAAAGTCATAAATGATAAAGGCGCGAAAGCCTGTATATCTTGAAGTGTGTAACTAGTCTCAACAATAGTGAACCAAAATATTTTAACAATTTTTGGAATTAGAAATACGAACTCTGCCGTGTTGGCCACAAAAAAGAACTTTTTAAATTCAATTTCTAGGTTCAAAAGTAACCCTCCTATTGAAAAACAAATAGCCACAAACAATATTCTAAAAAAGAGCATTACCGGAATAAAAACATAGGTAAGCCACCGCCACTCATTGCCTTGGTTGAGAATTTCGGAAATCCGGTCATGAGAAAGTTGTGTAATGAAAGAATTATAAATCACTTGGTCGGAGATAACAAAGATATCGACCAATATTTGTGTCAGATAGTAGAGTAGCACAATAAGAAAGAAAAGTCTCATTGGAATTTAAAAAACAAAACGTTTCAAAGTTAAAACACAACCAAAACAAATGAGTAAATTATTAATACCGGAAGTAGGTAAGTCAGAAAAGCGGCAACATAGCTTTCTTTGGCCGTTTTTTCTGTCGAATAGTAATACGCCAATCCAACAAGAAAAAATTTGACTAGGAGAAAAAAATTCAACGATTGAAGCACGAAGGATGAGGGAAAACCAAAACTGTCGCTGTTGTTAACTAATGAAAAAACAGACATTGGATAAAATCCAAAAACATCAGCTATCTGAAATGAATCAGACAACCAAAACCAACATACAATAAACCCCTCATTTAAAATATCACCAAATGAAGATAGCAATGCAATGTTAAAAAGCTGTCTGCCATTTAGTGGCAGCTTAATTAAAAAGCCAATGCCATAAATCAAAAAGAAAGTAAACAAAATGGCTCCAAAAAAAAACCCAGTAAGAAAAAGATACTTTACGAGCCTAAATGTTAGTAGAGCTTCTTTGTACCCTTCAAAATCATCCCCCGTAAACTCTGCCCTTAATACTTCGTCAGAAATTAAAACTTGATGTTTTATTACAATAATTACTAAATAGACTAGTACAACGACCAAACAAGAAACTCGCGGATTTATGTCGATTAATCTATTTTTTTCGACTTCTGTATCCATTCTTAACAAACTGCTTATCCAAATTCTGATTCCTTTCAAGTGAAAATAGGTCTTTATTATTTAAAGGATTTCGGATAACAATATTGTAATTTTTCCAAAACTCAGAGTCGTAGGGGAAATCCTTCTCATAAATGTCTTCATCCGTATTTTCTCGATCCCCATTTCGAATTCTCGACTGGTCAGACTTAACAACGATATTATTTATTAAGATAATAGACTCCTTATACTCTTGCTTTCGCGATCTTGATACGGCAGCACCACGCACTGGTTCAAAAACTGAAATAAAGAAAGGAAAATACCTCATGCCAATTTTTTGGTACTCCACAATTTTCTTTACTCTATGAATCCCCTTATAAAATATAATCTCTTGATTTGGTAAGGGAATATTTGGATTTGGAACCCATGAATGTTCAGACCTCAAAATACCCAAATCTCTAAGATTTACGCAGAGTTTAGTCTTGTGAAACAACAGAACTGAATCTCCATTTCGATACGAATTGAAACTAATAAATGCCACGTTGCCATCTCTATTTTCAACAATAGAATCAAGTCTTAAATCATGCAAATCCATCACGTTTTTTCCATTTGCCAATTCATTACCTAGCCTCAATAAATCTGAATTGAAAGTTCGAATAATATCATTTGAGGTCCCAAAAGTTAGCTTGTAGAGACCCCTTACCCAAGAGTAGTTTATGTAGTCGTCACTTTTCCTTAGCTGATTCACGCGCACTCTCACCTTTTCAGTTTTTTTAAAATAGCCAATATCCTTGATGTCTATTGCCGCTTCAATTAGTCGTGAAGCAGAATCACTGTTTTGGCTGATTTGTCTAAAAAAACCTTCATAATAATGCGTGGAGCTCACGTAGTTATTCTTAACCCTGGATAGAACCCTGCCCAAAAAGGTTGCCAAGGTGTCGGTACTCGATGTGCTCGTGATTGTAACCTCATTTAGAAGTGTGTATTCTGGTGCAAGGAAAATGGTTTCTTGTACTTGACTATGTCTTTTTAAATTAGAAATACTAAATGACTTGGACTTATACCCAATACAGCTAATAATAATCGAATCTGAACTATAATAAATCGTGTCGTTGAAGTGAAAATTAAACTCCCCTCCGCTACCTGTAATCGTGCCAATACCTGTGCCATGAATTTTTACATGCGCAAATTCAATTGCAGAAGAATCAATGGAACTTAAAACTATCCCTGAAAAGCTTTTTGACCTAGAATTTGATTGCTGTCCAAATAAAGAACTATAAAGAATAACCAAGAAGGCGATAAATAGGAATCTCATTTGCGTTTTTTGAAGGGAATTGCTATTTCTTAAAAATCACCCTGTCAATTAGTTGGGCATATTGACAGGGTAACTATTCAATCTCTAGCAATGTTCTGCATAGAGTTCCAAAGCATAAATATAAAGCTCGACATCACCCTGAAAACCGCCATTCAGAATTTTTTTCATATTTCTGCAATAAGTGGATCTACCCCCCTCAATTACTTCCATTTTACTCATTTCTAACTTTTTCATGTTTTTAAAAATTTAAGTTAAACAATTTTTTTTAGGTGTTTTTGCAAAAACAGAAGCAATGTGAAATGAATTGAACCAAAAGTCAACCCGTAGATCTACGGTATTTTGCCAATTTGTAAGAACAATGTAAGTATTTCTATCAAATAAAATTATTCTTTAATGCCGAGACAATCAACTGCTCTTTATTCGGTACACCAAATTTCTTGCGCAGATTCGCACTGTGTTCTTCTATGGTTCGGGGGCTCTTGTTAAGCGCCTTGCCAATTTCAGTACTGCTTTTTCCCTGGCAAATCAGTTTTAGTAGCTCGCGTTCCTTTGTATCCAACTTTATGTCGCCTTGCTGTCTATGTAGTTGATTTATATAGCTTTCCCAAACCTTTGCAACAGGTTCGGGAAAATAGAATCCTCCTTCGCTGACTATTTGAATCGCTTTTACGACTTCATCAATACTTTGTTGCTTATCAAGGAAACTCTTAACACCCAACTTGTGCATTTCAATAATGTTATCTTCTAGATCGAACTCGGTATATACGATCACTCTGATATGTGGATAAAGATCGCGCATTCGCAAGGTGGCCTCTATGCCGCCCATGTTTGGCATACTTATGTCCATCAGAATAATCTGTGGTCGTTTATCTTTCAATTGGTTTAGTAAATCAATGCCATCTCTTGCCTCCAAGACCACCTCCAAGTCAGATCCACAAAGAGAGCTTAGCGCCTCTATTAGAGTTTTTCTAAAAACCGCATGATCATCCACTATCCCAATTTGTATTGTTTTCATTGCAAGCACTAATGTTTATCAAATGTAACTAAACGATGTATTCAATTATTGTGCAATATATGCCGTAATTAAAAAGGATTGAATCAACATCTTTCGCTCCAGCATTACTACGAGCGAAATGGACAACGATCAAATTCAAAAGATCGCAAAAAAACTAAAGTTGCTTAGGAAAAAGAAAGGCTACAAAAGCTATGAAACGTTCGCGCTTGACCATGAACTAGACAGAAAACAGTATTGGCGTATAGAGAATGGGGCTAACATAACACTATCAACGCTAATCAAAATGTTGAAAATCCATCGCGTGTCGTTAAAACGATTCTTCTCAGATTTTATTTGACGATTTTTTCGTTGCCTCCAGCTTTAAACGTATGCAAGATCGTCTCTAACTCACGCAGTAGCTCGCGCTGCCCCCGATCAGGGCTGTACACAAATCCTTCGATGTAGTACAACATGCCCTGCTTTTCGTCTACCCGCTCGTAGCGGAAGCTTCTTTCATCCCGAGTTTTTCGGCCACCTCTACTGCCTTTACATTGCGCAAAGAGTGCTTGTAAGGGTTTCGGTTTCCACATGTTTCTATTTATTGGAATAATCGTGCGGGTTTTTATAGGCGTGAATAACTGCAAGGATAATGATCTTCTTCTGCGTATCATCAATCAGGTAATGAATATGATACGGAAATTGCTTTAGCAATAGTGTTCTTACTTGGTCGTATTTAACTTGAAAACCATACGGAGTGAGGGCAATGTGTGCCTTTGCTTCGCGGACGCGCGACAAAAATTGCTTGGCCAGTGTTGGAGAGATACTTTTGTAATAATCTGTAGCCTCAACTATATCTAACTTTACGGTTGGCCTATTTACAAAAGCATAACTCATAGTCTTTCTTCTACATCATCAAGTGTTCTGTCAAAATCAGTCACATCCACGGGATTATTATAATAATCGCTTAACCGCTGATCAATAACTTGTTTTTGCCAAGTGGCAAGCTCGGTTCTGTTTTCCGCTTCTTCTTTTTGCAAATCGGTATACTTTGTTTTTAGAGACTGCCATTCCTCAATGGAAATGAATACACCTGTTGTATTACCTCTGTTGTCATATATAAATTGTAGAGTCATATTATTTTTGGTTAAGAATTTTCTTCGGTAGCCCCATAAATCAGTATTAAGCTTGAAATACTAAGTAAATGTACAAATTCACGTTTTATTTTTTTACATAAAAACGTGGGCATATAAGCTTCATGGCACAACTAATCAAACTCACTTCCGGCTGCCAATCTCAAAGAATTCTAAACTTGTGAAGGTTTTGTTCGACACAAAAATCTCCAAGACCCACGATGTTGCTCTGACATGATCCTTCCTGGATTTTAGTTAACAGGTTTTTCGTTGCTGATAGTCTTAAACGTATGCAAGATCGTCTCTAACTCGCGCAATAGCTCGCGCTGCTCACGGTCGGGGCTGTACACAAATCCTTCGATGTAGTAGAGCATTCCCTTCTTTTCGTCTACCAGTGAGTAGGATAGAAAAGGCCCTCCCATGGTGATGTTGTTAGTTCGCCACAGGCCACGAATCTCAACAGCCCACTTGCCATTGAAGCTGACTTGGCGTGCCTGTACCAACTTGTAAGGGATGCCTAACTCTGTGACTAAATAGGACTGTGGCTTGTCAGGATTTCCAAATAAATACTTTTTGCAAATGGCATTGCGAAAAGCAATGAGGCTATCCAATTGTAGTTGGTCTTGTGACGTATATTTCTTTCGGGCGATAAACACATCCTTGTCATCGCGCGGGTTGATTTGGCGTGCCCATAGAAAAATACTGTCGTCTTGCACCAACTGATAGCCGAAGGGAATTTTGAATTCTACGCCAAAATTCTTTTTTATTAACTCACTTACTCCTTTTAGTTGACCGGATTTATAAAGCGACTTTGTCAGGCGCTCTTGTTCTGTTCTATTAAAATGCTCAACAATCTTGGCCGCGTTTTTTTTGAACTTCGCCAATAATTCGTCTTGTGTTCTGCCTACCAAAAACATGACTTCCTGATTTTTGGCAAACCTGTTTTTTGATGCCGTCAAGAAGAAAGAGGTGTCGTTTCTGATCTTGTCAAGTGATTCCTTCGTGAACATTGCCTTGATCCGATTAGACCCAGCAGAATTTCGATCCAGCGTAAAAACAAAAATGAGATTTCTGCGCTGCTTCAAAACAAAGTTCAGCTTTCGTGGATCGATCCATCGCAATTTGAAAATCGGTTCATTTCGATTGATCACTTCCATTTCAGCATTAAATACCGAATCAATTGTCACCCCTAACGGTCCTTTGTGTTGTAGAGAATCCATTACCAGATACATGTCCCCGGAAAGCCCCGAAGCCGGTGGAAGGTTGGCACTACGCTCTTCCGAACAAGACCAAAAAACAAAACTGACAAGTGAAATAAGAATGGCGTACTTCATTGAGATCAATTCTTTCAGTGTAGAATGTATAAATAACAAAATCGTCACAAAAATGATATAGACAATCGGCTTATCCCAAAATCAGCTTTTGACCAGGCTTTAGCTTGTTATTTTTAAGACTATTTAAACTTTTTATTTTTTCTATCGAAACACCAGGCAGTCTCTTGGAAATATCCCACAGTGTGTCGCCTGGCTGAACGGTATAGGTTTTTGTATCTGAGGAAAGTACGTTGTTAAATACCTTTGAGGAGGAAAGCGCGCGAACTGGAAACGTCCAGATACTTAAGCGCTGCCCCACCCGAATCGTATTGCCGGAAAGGCTGTTCCATCTTTTAATATCATTTACACGTACACCAAAGCGCTCAGAAATAGAACCCAACACGTCTCCCGACCGGACGCGATAGATTTGCACCTCACGTCCATACGTATTGCCCGAGCTGTTTTTAGCCAATGACTCCAGTTCCTTCCTTCCTATTTTTGAGGCAGAGTCAAGAATGAATTGCCTGTTTTGACTCAACGCAGCTTTCGACCAAATAGGAATTTTGATCACATGCTTTTTTCCATTGTCCGGCAAAGCGCTACGCATTACCGATGGATTGAGTCGTTGCATATCCTCCAGGCAAGTGCCAGTGAGATTAGCAAACGTTTCGAAATGTAAAAACTGCTGCACCTGAATGGTATCATGAGGCTGCACTTGCTCTCTCGCCATTTCCACCAAGTTATGCTCTTCCGTATAATTCATGGCATAAATAATCGCGATGAATTGAGGCACATATGATTTTGTTTCGCGCGGGAGGCGCGCGTAAACTTCCCAGAAATTCTTCTTGTAACCTGATCTGCGAATGGCATTACGAACCGTACCAGGGCCCGAGTTGTACGCAGCTAGAGCCAGTTGCCAATCGCCAAAAATAGAATACAATTGTGCTAAATAGCGACATGCTGCATCCGTTGATTTCTCCGGATCCATGCGTTCATCAATGTACCAGTCGTTACTCAACCCCATGTAGCGCCCGGTTCCTGACATAAATTGCCATAGCCCCACTGCCCTGGCGCGCGACATTACTCTTGGATTCAGACCGGATTCTATAATGGATAAATATTTCAATTCATCCGGCAAGCCATATTCCCGCAGTTTTTTCTCAAACAACGGAAAATAAAGATCCTTCCTACGCTGCACCATTCGGGTATACTCTCTATCGCGAATAGTAAAATAGTCTATGAAGGATTGAACTTTGCCATTATAGGTGAGTTCTATTTTCCCTTGCAACGCACTCAATCGTTCAGCAATTACTTGAGGGGTCGCCTCGGCCGGAACATATTCCAGATTACTCGGCAGCAAAAGTGTAGCGGTCGTATCGATGGGCAGCAGTAGGTCTGCTACCAACGTATCAGAAACAAGTACTTCTTGTGATCGCACTGTTACCGTGCCAAACATAAATGCCAGCACGAGCGCCCTAAAAAAAGGTTGGTTTTTTACCTTCACTCTACTCATAATCCTCCTGTTAGATAAGTTAAAAAAATCGCCTCTACCATCCCTTATTCCCAAAAAATCACTCTAAGGTCAACAAAATCTTTGAAAATTGAAACAATTTCGACTCTTGAAAATCGTCTGCCATAATTTGAAGACCAATGGGCAGCCCCTCCGCATCCTTCCCACAAGGGACTGAAATGGCCGGAATACCAGCCACATTAGCTTGAACGGAAAATAAGTCCGCTAAGTACATCTCCACCGGATTCTTGGAATGCGCGCCCAACTTGAATGCGGTAGTGGGGGTGGTTGGCGTCACAATAAAGTCATACTTCTTCAATACTTCTTTCAACTTATCCCTAATGAGTCTTCGTACTTTTTGCGCTTTTGTGTAATACGCATCATAGTAACTGGCGCTCAGCACAAAAGTGCCCAACAAAATTCTGCGTTGCACTTCTTTACCAAATCCTTCAGCCCTTGTTTTTTTGTACAGTGATGTCAAGTCGGTGGTGTTCGGACTTCTATACCCGTAACGCACGCCATCGAAACGTGACAGATTTGAACTTGCTTCTGCAGTAGCTAAAATGTAATAAGTTGGCAGTACATATTCGTTCAATGGAAAATCAATACCCTCTACTACATGACCGTGTGATTTCAATTCATTCAACTTCCTTTCTATGTTAGCTTTGATCGCTGGCTGCAGTGCAGGAGATTGCAGCACATCATTCATAAAAGCTATTTTATACTTTCGATCTGATTGAATTAATTCTTGAGTGTAACTCGGAACGGGGAGCTGAGATACGGTGCTGTCGTATTCGTCTGCACCAGCCATTACTTCAAGTACAAGCGCATTATCTTCTACGCTTTTCGAAAAGATTCCAATGCAATCGAAAGATGAACCATACGCTACCAAACCATAGCGAGAAATGCGCGAGTAAGTAGGCTTCAACCCAATAACACCACAAAAGGCAGCGGGCTGACGAACACTCCCACCCGTATCTGATCCAATCGAAACCTGACAAAGATCAGCCATTACCCCTACCGCAGAACCTCCTGAAGAACCTCCGGGTACCCGCGAATTATCAATATCGTTGAGTACTGGTCCAAAGGCCGAGTTTTCATTGGAGGAACCCATGGCAAATTCATCACAATTCTGACGCCCAATGATGATGGCATCCTCATCTAACAACCGCTGAACAGCTGTAGCATTAAACTGTGATCTAAACCCATCGAGAATTTTGCTTCCCGCCTGCAGAGCATGATGCTCGTGGCACAGAACATCTTTCAAGCCCACGACAAGGCCCGCTAAACGTCCAGCACTACCATTCTTTATTTTTTTATCAATCTCCTGCGCTCGAAGAAGAGATTCTTCGGAATACACAGTTAAAAAAACATTCAAATGTTTTTTAGCCTCGATTTTTGAGAGGTGATGTCTAACAAGAGAATGACATGATATAACCCCACTTTGAAGATCGTGCTGGATTTGCGCGAAATTCGAATACGACTTCAATGGCTATTTATCGTCAATTTTAGGCACTTCTTTGCCTGCGTCATCGACTTCTTTCTTTACATCTTTCACGGCATCTTTAAACTCACGGATGCCTTTGCCTAATCCTTTTGCGAATTCAGGTATTTTTTTTGCCCCAAAAAAGACAAGCACAAATATTCCGATGATAAACCACTCCATCCCGCTCGGCATTCCAAACAAAAATATAGTATTCATAAAATTGAATTAAGGTGGTAAAGATACGGTTTATTGTTTGATTCAAAAACAAGTCTGAATTAGCATTACCTTAATGAAACATAAAATCAACGGTCTATTTAATATCTAAAACGCGCCATTCACTTTTATGAAAAGCCAGGTATTGATTTTTGACAGGATCAAATTGGAGCTTGTCGTATTGCATGGGTATAATGTCGAGCCCCGAAGAACTAATCAACCCCCACTTATTCGCTTGCTTTACTAAAAGTTGACCGTTCTCCAGCACTTTGAGTTCATCAAAACGTGGCTCGATTTCGATTGTCCCGTTCTCTTGAGCAACGCCTAGCAAACGATTCCCCTTCAAAAGAAACTTCCCCTTTGGAAGTCGGTCAATATGTTCGTAACGAACCGATAACACCACTTGTCCGCGTTGATCAATCAGACCCATTTTTGCATTGCGTTTAACTATCGAAAGGCCGTTGATAAACGTAGACACGGATTCGTAGTTGGGTTGAACAACAATCTTGTCAGCTGTATTTATAAAGCCCCACAAGCCAATTAGCTTTATGGGAGCTAATCCATTTTGAAAAGCGCCAATGCTATCATAACGGTTGGCTATTCTCAGTTTTCCCTTTCCATCTACAAATCCATACTTTCCGCTTCTTCGAATGCCTTGTAATCCCTCATTTATTTGAAACAAGTTCGGAACACTTACTTCGGTCACAGAAGTTCTGCCTTTTGGCATCTCTTCCATCGTTATTTTAACTCCGTCATAATTCAAATTGTTTTGAGTTCCATTCGGCAAATGCTCAATCCAATATTTTTCCTTGAATTCGACCGGGTAGGAAGTAAAATAAATGACTTTGCCTTCTATACTTTTCAAGAAAGAATTGCCCGGTTGTATGAGAAGATATCGTGTATCGTTTGCTAAGCGAATCGGATAGGGTTGCGGAGCAAGTATCCAGTTTTCATGAAGGTCGATGATTCCGTAAAGCCCTTTGAATTTCACAGCTACCAATTGGTTAGTTCGATCGCCAATAGAATCAAATACACAATGCACCACTTCGTTTCCGTCTGGGTTCAATAACCCCCAATAAATACCATTTCGAACTTTCCATGTCGAGGAGTCAAACTGATGGATGAAGCGATAGGCTTTAGCTGTTTTTACAGTTCCATTTTTATCTAACAAAAGCCAACCATTTGCCTTGAGAAACGCTCGGAATCCTTGCCCGTAAATCTGAAGTGTGTCATATACTGCTGGAACCTGAAATTTACCCGTACCGGTAACAACCCCCAAACGATCGTCTTTTCTTGCCAAAAATAGGTCTTCTTTCAGCTCGCTAAGCGAATCCCATTCTGTGCGGATGAGCGGCTGATGGAGTTCATCAATTAACCCAAACCTGTTGCCCGATTTAATAACTGTTCTCCTTTTACTTACCGGAATTAATTCGTCTGCTACTAATGTCGTCAACACCCTATTTTGATTGTCCAAATAAGTCCATTCTCCCGGCAACTTTCCGAGGACGCGCCCGTCTTCTTCGATCCTAATCGACTGATAACGCGCTGGTGCTTTAATCACTCCTTCCCGATCGATCAATCCTTGGAACCCGTGTTCGTGAATGATTGAATATCCTTTATAGAATGCTGACAAACTATCTATTGTAAAATCACTGACCGCACTTCCGTTCTCACTAAACAATGCAATTTTCCCGTCCCGGTTTTCAACAGCATAGCGTAACGTGCCGAGTGAATGGATGTCGTTATACATCAACGGTATCAACACTTCATTTTTCAAGTTCGTAAGTCCAACACTAAATCGTGATCCTACCAAATTAAAAACAATAGCGCGTAGTCCGCTGACTTTAATACCATCGTACACAAAGGGAAGATTTATTTCGCCTCGCAAATTGATGCACCCTGATTTGGTTGCAACGGGGCTTACTTTTTTTCGAGCTACTACAAATTCACCGCCCTGATATACAAGTTCTTCAAACTCAGCAGGAGTAATAAATTCTTTCTTTAAATTAATAAGACCCCAATGGTTTTGTACTCGATAGCCAGTAGTCTCGCCAATGACCGAGAAACTTCCGTCAGACCAACCTAGTGCCTCGAAAGAAGGAGGAATAACAACCTGACCACGCTCATCTTTGATTCCCATCTTTCCGTTTTGCTCAAAGAGCTCATAGGGGCTAGCTTCCGATAAAAAAAAGCAGGCTACAAATAGTAAAATAAAAATGAGTCGCACATGACAAAGGTAGTGAGTATCCATGTATCGAAGAACTCCGAGCTGGTCAACTTGGCGACACATTCTTCCAATTAGCCTGGCGTACACACAGTTTAAATGACCCGCCACGAATGCACGAATTTACACGAACTTTTCTCGCCTTATTCGAGCCCATTGGTGGATTCGTGGCAACAAAGACGGATTTCTGCATAAATCTAGCGGGCTAACGTAGCGAAAATTTTTTTCTCACCTTGTCAGGAATGTATTTAAAAATATTGAATGTCCCTTGACGAAGTCAGCTGTAAACACGGGTTAGATGACTAGCCACGAACGCACGAATTTACACGAACTTTTTTCACCTTATTCGTGGCCATTGGTGGATTCGTGGCAACAAAGACGATTGGGTGCCCAAGGCGAACTGGCTAACCTAGCGAAAATTTTTTCAAATCATCTTCGGTGTCAATATCAATTTCGCCACCGGGAAAGGGTACTGTCTTTACTAAATGAGGATGCTGTTGAATTATTTTTTTTGCTCCCGCTTCATCCGGCATCGAAAGCAATTCGGAAAAAAGTGTTCGATCAAACAACACGGGAACACCGGCCACGCCCTGGTAGAAAGAAGCTACGATCACACTTTCCGAACTTTTGTATTCAGAAACTAATTTTGTTAGGTGATCAGAATTGATCAAAGGTTGATCACAAACCATCGTAATAAC
>JAJTGQ010000159.1 GCA_021299455.1 Flammeovirgaceae bacterium
CTTCATCGCGTAGGGCTTGTTTCGTTTTGGCTTGTTCTTATGTCCAAAGTAAGCGAAGTTGGAATATTGTGGTTTAGACAGTTTCTTCAAGATGCGTTGTTTCTCTTTCGCAGCTTCTTCTACGCGCTTATAGAATTCGTAACGCGCGGTGTTTTCCACTTTCGGTTTTTTGAACAAAAGACGTTGTCTTCTTTTTTCTTTTCGAGAGAGGTGAACGCGATGAGAGTGTTTTTGTGTCTCTTCAAACGCGCTAGTTGTAGTGCGGTCACCTAAGGTATTGTTTTGTCCATGAGCCCAGAGCGGCAATACCATTGCCGCGAAGGCGTAAAACCTCCACTTATTTTGCATAGTGGAGGGATAACGATGAGATGCCTTGATTTATTTTGAACGCCATCGATACAAAATTTTCTTTCACTAAACAACGTGGTTTTAAATTTAGATTTGCTCCAAGAAATTTATGCCACAGTCAACCGATTTGTTCATCTATATCTCTCTTTTGCTTTTTGGTTTTTTATTGGGAGCCGGCTTCATTTGGCTTCGCATGAGAAATCGAGTAAAAACAGCACTCATGCACCGAGCCAATATGGACAACGCACTCACTTCATTTAAAAGAAAGTTTGATGAGCTGAATAAGCAACGAGAGCGGGACAGGTTTTGGGCAGAAGAACAAGCAGTGGCGGTGGAGCGAAAGCGTATTTCGGCCGATATTCATGATGCAATGGGAGCCTATTTTGCAGCGTCACAAAATAAACTGGCACTCATTAGAAGAGACACCATCTCAGACGAGACTTTTCGATTGCTTCAATCTGTTAGAAATATGATATCCGGAGCTTCTTATGAACTAAGGCATGCTATCGAACAGATCAAACCACTGGCGTTAGACGTAAACAATTTGTATCAATCGATTGAACGATTTCTAGAGAAAAACAGTGGGTTGCGAGGTATTGCTTTTGCGGTTTACCAAAAAGGAACACCCCGTAAAATGGAAGAGTTGCTAGCAATCTCCATCTACCGCATCGTGCAGGAGCTGGTAGCTAACGCGATTAAGTACTCCGACTGTTGGCATATGAACTTCACATTGAACTGGGAGCAAAATGGAAAACTCGTATTTTTTGTGCGTGACGATGGACAGCAATTACTTGGCACCCGGGAAGTGGGAAAATCTGTTACGAGGCGCATAGCGCTTATGAGTGGGCAAATTTCAAAACAACCTTTTGATATCAAGGGTTTACATCTCGAAATCACTTTTCAATTGGAGAAATCATCAGATCAATCCACTGTTAAAAGCGTAGCGGATTAACTCATCGGTATTTTTCGTGCCGGTTTTCTTCAATAAACTTTGCCGATAGCTATTGATGGTATTTTCACCCAAGTGCAGGAGCGCAGCTATTTCTTTGCTGGATTTCCCTTCTGAAATGTGCTTTATGATGTTTCGTTCATTTTCACCCAGCGGCAATTTGTGGAAGGACTTTTCATATAGTTGGCCTTCCGCCAACTCAAGCACAGAACGTGGAAGCCACTTGCCCGTTGCCCATACTTGTTCCACCACCTCGCAAATGTCATCAGTTTCGCCTTTGAATAGGATTGAGTTAACGCCTTGTTGCAAGAAGTGGAGGATCATATCTTTGGCCATAAACTGCGTGTAAAGGATCACTTTCGTAGCCGGATATTGTTTTTTAATAGCAGGAAAGGCACCGTAAGCATCTAGTGCCGGCATACACACATCCAGAAAAAGAATATCTATCGGATGCTGCGCCAGTACAGCCAAGGCTTCTTGCCCTGTGCGCGCAGCATAAAACTTGGCAGTTGTGAACTCCTGTTCTAATACCTCTTTTAACCCTACCGCCACAATAGGGTGGTCATCGGCTAACAAGAAAGAAGTGGGCTTATTCTTCATTTTTTGCCAAAGATACCTGATAAATCAGGTGGTTTTTATACCTGATTTTTCAGGTATTTTAGGTTTGGGTTTGGAAATTACTCCATGACAGTAATACTTTCGAATTAAGGTTCTGGCCAGAACTGAATTTCTAAAATAGTTTTTTTACACTAAAATTACAATTATGAAAACTCTCGAAATGGAAAAATTGAATCTTACTGAACTAACCGTTGAAGAAAGAAAAAAGACTAGCGGTGGCGGGCTTTGGGAATTGATTGCAGTAATGTGGGCACTAACTCCTGAAAATGGTGGGTCATTTTGGGTAAATTTAGGTGGCGGTGCATGGGGTGGAATTGCTTGGCAATAAATCCTTGCTTAAACTCTTCGGGTACTATATCCGAAGAGTTTTTTAAATTGCTTTTATGGTGAAAAAGACATTGTTGATTCTGATTTATTTTTCTATTTCTTTATCGGCATGCGCTCAAACGCTAACAGCTGTTGAAGGTCAAATACTTAACAGCGAAACAAATGCTCCAATAGCTTTTGTCAATATTTACGGTCATGAACAAGGCACATCATCAAATCAAATTGGTGTTTTTATTCTCAAATTTAATTCATTACCTGAAGATTCATTGCTTACTTTTTCATGTATTGGTTTTGAGACAAAAAAAATAACACTTAGCCAGATTGTAAAAAATAGAATTGTTTTTTTGAATCCTAAGATTGAAACACTGGGAGAAGTAGTTGTCAGCTCCATATCTCCAAAAGAAATTGCCTGGAGAGCAGGCAAGAAATTGCAAGAAAGCTTTGATGGTTATCTGTCGTCTTCTCAATTTACCTTGGATCAATTTATCCTAGATACAGCGTATAACCTTTTAGGCCATTGTTCAACGTATGGAATAGTTCAAAACAAATTTATTGACAGTCTTAATCGTTATCCTAAATTTCAGATTGATTCGATTCAAGTTACTGACAGATTTCTAAATCTTGACACTGTTTCAAGAATTGGATACAGCGTTTTCAGTACAGAAACCCACTCTCTTAGTCCATATACCCTTCTTTCAATAGAAGAACCAATTAGGTTTCTTCTATTGAGAAATATAAAAGAAGAGAAATTTTATCAATCTATTGACTTTGAATTGCAGGGTATTGAATCTACTGAACTAGAAAGTCATTATGTTTTGTCAGCAATTTTTAAACAACCATTTTCACAGCTAGTAGTTTCGGCTCTATTTAAAATCAATACGAAGGATTACGGAGTAAAAAATGCTATGATTAAAATTGGATTGAACAAGGGTAAAAATGGATATGAACAAAGAGACTACACATCAGCATCCTACCAAAGAATCAAAAAAAAATACTACTTAGTTAATCTAGATGTTTTGAATTCTAAAGTAGTGACAATTGGTAACAAGATTTCCAAGACATATTATTTAAGCTCTTTGAAATTTCATGATTTAAGACAAAAGAAACATTACAAATTAACAACAACTCTAAAAAAGGAACTTGAAGCTCACTACTTAAGTAAAAATAAAATACAGATAGTGAAGGATGAAAACGTTTATTACTTTGAAGCTCTCAAAAGAGCTGATTTTGTAAAGCCTCTAAAATACTAACAGTTTTAGTTTTCTCTAATTCAATAGTGGATTAATCCCTAACTAGCGCAAGCATCCGCTTGTGCATCGAAAGTATGATCAACTAAAACAAAAATGTTCCCCGAAAACACTTACTTCCCCACCTACACCCGCACCGCTATTTTTGTCCACTAAATCTCTAAAATAGGCAGCACTGTCTGTTGCTTTATGAAAACTCTCAATCTGTTGAACTAGTAATTGCAAGGATTGCGGTGAATCGCTGTTGTAGCAACTGTTTCAGTCCCACCGAAATAATGTATGATTATCGGCTAACAAGAAAGAAGTGGGCTTATTCTTCATTTTCTTCCAAAGATACCTGATAAATCAGGTGGTTTTTATACCTGATTTATCAGGTATTTTAGGTTTTGGTTTGGAAATTACTCCCCGCTACCAATACTTTCACAACAAGGCTTCCGGCCGGGGCTGAAAATGAATTTCTAAATTATATTTTACTGCCATGAAAAACTTAAAACTAGAAGAAATGGGGCTTATTCAACTTAATGAAAGGGAAATGCTAAACACTGAAGGCGGAGGATTTTGGAAATGGCTAGGGTCTGCGCTTGCTTATGTTGCATTTGCATTTGCTTTGGGGGGCGCAGTTGCAGGATCAGGCAATTTTGAATTCGGATTCGAATTTTAAACATTTCAACCTCTAAAAACTATGGATACCTTAAAAATAAAGGAGTCGGGTGTTACCCAACTCAATTTTTCAGAGCTAACGACCTACTCAGGCGGGGGATGGTGGGCTGATTTCAAAGCAGGCTTTCTCCAAACTTTGAACAAACTATTCGAGGGGTTTGCTGAAGGCTTTATTTGACCATTTGATATTGTTTACATTGCTGATGTCGTATTAAAAGTGGTACGACATCAGCTTGTCTATTTTCATCTAATTTTTCTATTTTATAGGAAATCAATTGACATGATCATTTCGCGACTACACTTCCTTCTACTATTTGTTTTTGGAATAGTTGACTCAAACACTGCTTTAGGCCAAGGAAATGAACCTTTTATAGTAGGGCGTGTCTGGGAAGCTACAAGCAAAGCCCCAGCTAAGTTCGCTAATGTTTATTTTAAGAATTCAGGACTAGGCACCATTTCTAATGAAGACGGTCTTTTCAAATTGTTGATTCCTGCTGAATCAAGTACCGATACGCTGATTGTATCTTTTGTCGGATTCAAACCACAAAGGGTTGGGATTGCTTTACTATCATTGGGAGACACGTTATTGATTAGCTTGCAGGAGTCTGTAACGGAGCTAAACCCTATTGAAGTAACAGCACTATCGCCTTTAGTACTATTGCAAAAGGCGTTAAGAAGTACCAGCGCGAAATCGCTCACACCGGCTATTCTAAATACGTATTATCGAGAGTTTGTAAGTAAAAATGGACACTACATAAAGTTTGCAGACGCTTTGGTTGATTACTTCATACAATACCGAGCAGATGATTTTCCTGAAGTGGATGTAAAGATAACCGAGTCGAGAGCAAAGTCGGTGCCTTATAATACAGGGGCAAAATCGCTAGGTGACATTGAAATACCGGAACCTATTAACCTAGAAATCTTACCACGATTTTTTGATATCGAAAAGAAGTTTGAGGTGAGATTTAATCCGCTAGATTATGAGTTCGAGTCATATGACGAGACAGATGGTAAGAGAGACTTTTATAAAATTCAATTCAAACCAAAATCAAATGTAGCCAAGGTGCTTTACAAGGGTAATTTTTTAATCGATAAAGTGAATGAAATAATACATTCTGTTGAATATGAGATTCCGGATGAGAATGTAAAGTATATTGAAGTTCGAAACCTACTTGGTGTAAAATTTCAGGTAAGTAAAGCAAAGGTTTACGTTCAATTTCAAATGATTAGTGATAAATGCCATTTGAAATATGCCAAAGCCACACTCGGTGTACATGTGTATAACAAGAAGGACTACAACGTGACACACTTATTCACAAGTGAAATGTTGGTGAATAAAGTTGGCTCAAATATCGAACAGTACTCTAATCGTGAGAAGTATAAAAAGAATAGTATTTATAAGAGAGGTAATAATTACCAAACGCCTTTTTGGAAAGGTCAAAGGGCACTGTTAGCTACAGAAGAGGAAGAGAGAATCATTAAAACTTTACAAGCTGGCTCTAAAAACCAACAACAGAGGCGTTAACTTTTTTTTACAATAGCGAGCTGGTCGTGTTGCCCAACGTTAATGTGGGTTGCTTTCACCCAATGCCTTGGTTCGTATCCTCGCGAAACAAACCCTAACTAGTGCAAGCACCCTCTTGTGTTCAAAAGTATGATCAACTAAAACAAAATGTTCCCCGAAAACACCTACTTCCCCACTTACACCCGCACAGCCATCATCTACATAGGCTGCATTGTCTGTTGCTTTATAGCGCTTTGCGCCATGCCTTATTTAAAAACAGATGTGAGCGTGCGCTCTTCGGCACTTATCCGCCCTGCTTCTGAGGTAAACGTAATCCGCTGCATTAGCTCGGGGAAGATAAGGGAAACGTATGCAGGAGAAAACAAAAAAGTAAAAG
>JAJTGQ010000067.1 GCA_021299455.1 Flammeovirgaceae bacterium
TCGATTGTCAACAAGATGGCCTTGGCTTTGTTGGACAAAGAGAAATCCACCAAAATGTCCAAACGATCAAAACGGTTGACCGCTGCATTGGATGATGATTACAGAAGTTTGGTGCTAAAATGTTAAAAGCGATTTCCCTGTTCGGTAACTAACCAAAAGTTGTATCTACAATAATAGTCGCTACCTTTGCGGTATGTCGATTGAGAAAGATATTAAGCAGGAGAAATTTGAAAATGAGTTTCAGAAGATGGCCGTGAACATTATGTTCACGAGTAGCTGGTTGCATGCCGGCAATTTGGTTCGACTTAAACCGTACGCCATCACACCCGAACAATTCAATGTCCTTCGAATTTTGAGAGGAAGTCATCCGCAGAAAATGATGTTGTCAGAGATTACGTCTCGGATGATTGACAAGAGCAGTAATTGTACAAGGCTGGTGGAGAAGCTAAGAGTGAAGGGATTACTGAGCAGAGAGGTGTGTGTGGGCAACAGAAGGCAAGTAGATATTGGCATTACTGCGAAAGGGCTCTCTGTACTGAAGAAGATCGATGAAAGCGCTGAAGAATGGATCACTTCACTAAAAAAGGTCTCTGCTTCCGAAGCGAAAGAACTGAATCGGATTTTAGATAAGCTGCGAGGCTAAGATTTTTTTTGAATGCATCTGGTGTCTTAGCTTTACGAGATGGAAGACTTTCTTTCTGCAGCCGCTCAGTTCATCAATACGACCTCAAGTCATATTTTCCTTACAGGCAAGGCAGGCACGGGTAAAACCACTTTTTTAAAAAACCTACCCAAACTTACTCATAAGTCATTTATAGTGGTGGCGCCTACCGGCATAGCGGCATTGAATGCAGGAGGCGTAACGATTCACTCTCAATTCCTTTTACCTCCTCTTACTTTTCTACCAGATCGTAATCTGTCGGATGATTTCAGTGAAGGAGGTAAGTTCATCAACCAAAATACGTTGGCGCGAAAGCATCCACTCAATAGCGCTCGCAAACAGGTATTGCGATCGATTGATCTTTTGGTGATTGATGAAGTAAGCATGCTTCGGGCTGATTTGTTGGACGCCATCGATTATCGGATGCGGGCCGCCCGCGGTAATTTCAAAGAAAGTTTTGGTGGAGTACAAGTGCTTTTCATAGGCGACCTCTATCAGTTACCACCAGTGGTGCGAAACGAGGAACGGGAAATGTTGAGTCGATACTACCATAGTTTTTGGTTCTATGAAGCCAAAGCATTGCAAGACAATCAACTAGTCTATATCGAACTGGATAAAATATTTCGTCAAACGGATAATGGATTTATTTCCATTCTCAACAATCTACGCAACAATGTCACCACGGCCGAAGATATTGATGTACTCAATCAACATTATAAAACCTCAGACGAAATCAGCAGCCTAAGCGAAGTAATTACTCTAACTACGCACAACAACAAAGCCGATGAGATCAATCAGAGAGAGTTGTTTGCTGTCAAGTCAACTGCTCATTTCTTCGATGCGCATTTAGAAGGTGAATTTCCAGAAAGCATGTACCCGGTATTGCCAACGATTGAGTTAAAAGAGGGCGCGCAGATTATGTTCGTTCGCAACGATAACGAGAGTAAAATGTATTTCAACGGAAAGTTGGCAACCGTCAAAGAAATAAAAGGGGATGATGTATGGGTGGAGATGGCCGAAAGCCATGTCCGTTATAAGTTGAAACGCGAACGGTGGGAGAATAAAAAATACATGGTTCAGGAGGATAGCAAGGAGCTAGAAGAAGATGTGATTGGTGGGTTCGAGCAATTTCCAATTAAACTTGCGTGGGCCATCACCGTGCACAAAAGCCAGGGGCTCACTTTTGATAAAGCCATTATAGATGTAGGACAAGCTTTTGCCGATGGACAGGTATATGTAGCGCTTTCTCGGTTGCGTTCGCTGGAAGGCCTCGTGTTACGTACACGAATCAACACATCGGTCATTAGCACCGATCAGCAAGTGGTGGCGTTTGTAAAAAGCAATCATCGTCCCAATCAATTAAAAGATGTCATGAAGTCAAGGCAACAACAGTTTATCAGACAGTTGCTGGATAAAACATTTGATTTCACGACATTGATCAAAGACATTCGTTATATCCAGAAAGAACAGGGCGAAGAAGGATTTTCAGAAAAATCAATGAAGCCTGTGCTGACTCAAATTATTGAGGCGCTGGAAGCAGAGCAAATCAATACCGAGAGATTTAGAAGGCAATTAACAGAGTTACTCAATGCAAACAATCAGTCCGGACTTGTAGAGCGCATCCGCAAGGGCAGCGACTACTATAAAAATCACCTCTGGCAAAACAGCAAATTACTGTTGCATCATCTGGAAGTGACACGCCAGCAAAAGCGAGTAAAAATCTACCTCACACAACTGACCGACCTCGATCAATCTTTAAGCAAAAAATTAGAAGAGGTCGACAAAGCCGTATTTCTAACGGAAGCTATTTTGAAGGGTGAAGATAAATTTGAGTTTAGTGCACTGAATAAAGAAAGATCCATTCAGCGGAATGCCATCTTGAGCGAGATTAGAAAGGAAGTAGAAAAGGAAATTCCGACTTCAGGCAAAAAGAAAGTGCGCAAAGAAAGAAAGTCAAAGAAAGAAGACAAGCGGACTACCTACGATATCACCTTAGAATTTTTGAACAATGGACTAACGGTAGAGCAAATTGCCAAAGAGCGCGACTTAGTAGTGAGCACCATTGAAACTCATTTGGCGAAAGCTGTGGCGGAAGGGCGTGCCGATATTTTCAAATTCATGCCCGAAGAAACAGTGATGGAGATCATCAATGTTCATCGGCAGTTACCGGAAGATTCCACGTCCAAGGATTTGTTTGATGCAATGAAAGGGAAATTTGGCTATGGACAGTTGAGAGCGGTAATGGCGTATGCGAAAAATAAATAGCCTGTCGCTTAAAAGCAAAGAGGGCCACCCCGTTTTGCAGGGTGGCCTTGTCTTTTTTATTAAGAGCTGATTAAAACTTAACCGTCTTAACGTTTCCGTTGCTGGTAGTAACTTCAAAAGTGAATGCCGGTGAAGTCACTTGCTTTAAGTTGTAGATCAGCGCATAGTTTCCGTTTACATTTAATATCTGGTCGTGTACAAGTTTACCATCGTGCGCATAGATTCTTACGTCTACATTTTCTGAACCGTTGTTATAAACATTCAAGCGGTACTTGCCATCCTGATTGGCAACTGGTGAAACGCTTACGAAGCTGGTTACTTGGTTTACTGTGTAGCTGATTTTTTCAGATTGTTTGCCATTCTTGTCTTCAAGCACAATAGTATACTCGCCTTCATTCAATTGGCTGAAGTTAAACGGTCTTACAAAAGAAGAAGTATTGAAAAGCACTTCAGAATAAACTGCATTGTTCTTGCTATCGATGATCGAAAGTTTTACAGTTCCTTTTTCAGTTGTTCTGTAGTGGATGTTATAGACATTGATTTTCTCTGCGCTCTTTACAGTAAGTGAAGTTGGGCTGGCAGCAAAGGCACGTGAGATAAGTACTAGAGAGATGATGATGGCATTAAGTGTTGATTTCATAGTTGTTTTAGTTTGCGTCTGTTTTTTTTGACGATGCAAAGGTGGGGGTAGCCAGTCGTTGAACTTTTCCGAAATCAACCCAACGAAAATGCGTGTAAGAAAACGGTTATAATCTACCAGACAGAATATCGCCACATGATTGGGCTTCGTGGCGGTATTTGTTGAAGGCTCCCGGTACAAGCACCTTATTTTATCGCTCAATATCTATTGAATCGAAATATAATTTTGTTTAGTGGCTTATTCATAGGCCTGCGCAATCGATTTATGCTGTAAAAAGGAGACTTGCGGAATATAAATGATGGTTCAGATAGTGGTCAATTTGGTTAAAAGGTAGCCAGAAATCTCATTTCACTGCCAATCCTACATCAATCGAGCCGGAGCCACGAAATTTTTCAAAACTCTAAAGTCAGGCAGAGGCACTTTGCACCTTCGCGTCTTTGCGTGAAAATACAATGGCAACAAACTTTATCCGTTATTCAGATTATTTTCTTTTCTTGTACATCTACTTTTTGAATGAGCTCTATTTCCCTTTCGTCTTTCCTTCGCTTCACTTCTTATTGGTCTAAGCTGGCCGGAGTCCGGTTGCAGTTATTCCTGACCTTGGCAGTAATCTGGGGCGCAAGCAGCTGGCTGAAAAATGAATATGGGCAGGATGATTCTAACCTATGGTTAGTAATGAGCCTTTTTGGGCAGATAGTTAAATGGACGTTGGTCGGTCTATTATTGACTAGTCTATTATCCGTACTGCTGACATGGGCTTACTTTATATATACTATTAAGAGTAAGCAGGTTCTGGTAAATGCCAGATTGGGGGACGGACAAAAGGCGTCAGCCGGTTGGGTGCCGCTTACGATAATGTTAACGGGTCCAATTGTAAGACCATTGTTAGGTTCCATACAGGCTCGTTTGATATTTTCCGAAATGAGAATGTCAGAGCCCGTGGTGTTGGATGGGAATGTTCCAAAACCGAGGCATTGGTGGAGACAGGGTATTAAAGGGACGGGTCAAGCTTTTTTGCACGATCGGGGAGTGTATGATGTGGAAAAAGTGCTAGTCTCCTTTTATGATATGTTGGGATTGTTTTCGTTGCCCTATACCCTTCCATTTACTCAGCAACTGTTTACGCTCCCCAAACCGCGGCATATACAAAAAACCAATGCAAGCCCTAATTCAACAGAGGAGCAAAAGCAGCGTATTGAAATCCCTAAGCGGGTGGAGGGCGAGCATGTTAATTATAAAGAATTTGAAGCAGGCGACAACATCCAGCGAATCGTTTGGAAGATTTATGCAAAAAACGGCCAGCTAGTAGTGCGCATTCCTGAAACAAAAGATCCGTACGCCTCTCACTTGTATTTTTATGCAAGTTTTTTTCATGGTTTCGAGAACCAGAAAGGTGCATTTGAATTGGAGTTACTCAATGTATATAAGGACAAAGTGAGAAATTTGTATGAAGCACTGCTGCAGAATGGTTATGAAGTGAGAATACCACAAGATCAGGAGGTGCCTAAGTTAGCGGGGCTTAGCGAAAAGAAAAATGAGTTGTTTCAGATCACGGCAGCTACGTGGCAGTCAGCACAGCCGCCATCGGTTTATGTGAATTATAACAAAGCAGCATTTGTATGTTTGCCTTCTCTGGCGCCAGCAGCCGAAGTAGAATTGCTTTTGCGCAATTTGCCTTTGTCAGTACCGGTTATTGTTATCAAACTATCAGACGCTATTCCTTCTCCGTTTCTCTTCAAAGCGAAAGACATATTATTTAAACCGGAAAAGCAGGCGACCGATCATCTCCGTCAGCCGTGGATGTTTTCATCTCTTCGGAGGGCGTTGATGAAAAATGAGAACGAGATTGAGGAAGCACTAAAGCTGCGAGGCAACAGTTGGTTAACAAATGCGTTTGAAATTGAAAAATGACAGTAGGTAGTAAATCAGATCGTCTTCAACAATTGCTCATCCGCCTGGCCGTGGTGGTTTTACCCACTATTGTAATTGGCTATATCACGCTGCGGTTTCTTAACTTCTCTTATACTTCATTAAACACCGGGCTTTTCAGTCAAACTATTTATTTCAGTTTTGGCTTGGTAGCAGCTTACGTGCTTTATTACTACGGTGCCCGTTGGGTTGTTACATTTTTCTTGTTGTGGATTGCTTATTGGTTGTTCGATAAGGCAATCAACCGATTGCCGGGCGAGTTTGATGTATTCTATACAACGGCTCGCTTTCAGCTCTATTCCACGCTTTTCATTTTCGGTTGGGTATTTGGATTGCTTTTGGTGAGAGTTAAGTGGGCCTACGTTATTTTGTTCGCTGTTTTGTCAATAGTAACGCTAGTATCGATATCTGATACAATAGACCTCAGCCTGTCTTATATTTTGATTCATATTTTTCCGGTTACAGTGTACGGCCTGTACATGTATTTTCTTTCCCCGCTGGTGGCAGAGCGAATCGAACTGGACAAAAAGAAGTCTGTGAAATTTCTGTTGCGGGTAATGCTTTTTGTAATGTTGGTTGCACTTGCTTTTGTGATTGCCGAAAGTTTGCTGAAAGGCAATGTGAAGGCTGTTGAAAAAGAGCTAGCCGCACGGGGCGCAAAGGGTGACAAAGACGGATCCAAAAAAGACAAAGACAATTATGACGATCGGGATGGGCTGATGGACAAAACAGACGATGGCTATCGGTTGAAAGATACAATGCGTGTGACCTCTAAAATGAGTCAGTCCGACAAGCTCATGTTTTGCAGTAAACTGGATAACTATTTTCCAGATGGTTCTCCGGCACCAATTTACTTTGTGTACCATTATCTCACCCGCTATGATCCAGTGAAAGAAACATTCACAAGAGATATCAACGTCCCATCATTGGATGAGATCACGGTTGATCCAACTGCGTTACCGATGTACTACAGCTATACTGATACAACGATGATTCGGAAATCAATGGCCAGCAAACTGCGCAAAGTGGTGGAGGCCCAGGTTTACCTCTCCGAGAATACATGGAAACATTCGGTGTTGGGACCCGCCAGCGTGTTTTCCATTCAAACCATTCCAGTGGAGAAGGATTTTCAGAAGACCTTTATCCAAGGATACAAGATTGCCTCTTTTACGTCAGAGTTGAACAATGCTTATTTCGTATATAATATTTCGGCCAGTCCCACTTTAGAGCCACTGCAGGAACAACGTCATGACGAGCTTCGTTCGGTAAAGAGTTATGAAAAAACGAATCAAGAATTTTTTGACTATTACATCAAAATGCCAACGGGTGGCATCTACGATTCAATAGCAAAACTTGCGTTTAGTTTAACTCCTAAGGGCAGCAAGCCCGTAGACAAAGTGATTGCTGTGCGCGACTTCTTTTTAAAGCGAAATGAAAATGGCAAACGAATTTTTCGTTACACGCTTAAAGCAGGCGCTGTAGACGACCCGAACATCCCCAGCTCAAAAATGTTGTACAACTTTCTGTTTAAAACGCACGCGGGGTATTGTACCTACTACGCTGGCGCCTCATTGTTCATGTTGCGTGCATTGGGTGTACCTACTCGGTTTACAACAGGCTTTGCTACCATCAACCGAAGCGACAAGAACAAAGGCTGGTATTGGTTTTATGCTAGCCAAGCACACGCGTGGACACAGGTTTATTTCCCGGGCTATGGATGGTTAGATTTTGACATGACCATCGGTAACGAAGATCAACAAAGCGCACCGAAGCCAGATGGCACGCCTCCGTTGCCTCCCCCCGAACCTTGGTTAGTGATCAATGGCAAAGCAGAGAATGTAAACACCAGTTCTAAGAGTCTGACAGTATCATTCGATCAGTTGATCTATTTCAATACACCTCACCAAATGAGCCGCTCCTTTACAAGACCTGTTGATGCTTCACTTTGCCGCGTGCTATATGATAAGAGAGATACCACATTCGCAGCGATTCAACCGGGCGACTCGATGATTATTGTTTCCTATAAGGACGAAGCAAAAAAGATTCCAATGCCAAGAGCAGGTGTGTCAATTGAAAATCAAGTGAATGACTTCCCAAGTCCGATCATTGCTGATGAAATTCACATTCGCGTAAAAGAGAAGGACAAAAAGAAAGAAGGAGCAGGCAAAAAGGCAAAACCGGCAGAAGAGAAAAAAATGACGTGGCAGGAGATCATCTGGCTGGCGGGTAAAGTTTTGATTGGGCTTTTGATTTTTGTCCTTTTACTGCCGGTACTTTATCTGTTGTTTTGCTTGTTACGCATTTCAATGGCTGGCAATAGTACCACCAAAGCAAATCATGTATATCGGGCCGCTCTGTACCGATTCCATATGGCCGGTTTGGAGCGTGAAGATGAAACACCTCTGGAATATGCACAACATAAAGTAGACCCAACGTTGTCAGCAGGCTTTGAAGAGTTCATGCGAATATACCTAAGGCTAAAATATGCAAACGGAAATTTGCGCGATGGCGATGGAGAGGCAATTAACCGTTTTGCAAAGAATATTGGATCATCGATTAGAAAGAAGATGGGTATTCCAAAAATGATACTTAATTATTTTAACGTGTTAAGAGCGAGTCGCTACATTCAACCAACCCCAAAAACGGACTACGAAAATCAATTGTTATGACAACCAACGCAACTAAATTAAAAGCACTTACCGAGAACATTGAAACCATTATCCGGGGCAAACCCCAAGAGGTAAAATATGTAGTCACTGCGCTATTGGCGCGAGGCCATATTCTTTTGGAAGATAATCCGGGTGCTGGAAAAACAGTATTGGCCAAAACGCTGGCTCAATCCATTTCAGAAGGAAGTGTAGAGTTTCAATCAACGAATGGAGGCGTTGCATTCAAACGAATTCAGTTCACGCCTGATTTGTTGCCGATGGATTTGATTGGCTCTCATATTTTCGATGAGTCAAAGAAGGATTTTGTTTTTAAGAAAGGACCTTTATTTACCCACGTATTGCTAGCGGATGAGATTAATCGTGCCTCTCCGAAAGTGCAAAGTGCGTTGCTGGAGTGCATGGCTGAAAATCAGATTTCGTCAGGAGATGCAACTTTTCAGTTGGATCCATTCTTTTTTACAATTGCCACGCAAAACCCCATTGAGATGGAAGGCACCTATCCATTGCCTGCCGCCCAACTCGATCGTTTTTATATGAAAATTTCTTTCGGCTATGTATCCGAAGAAGTAGAGTTTGATATCTACACCAACTACCTCACCATTGGCAATGGAAAAAGTACAGTAAAGCAGGTGCTTACGTACAGCGACATTATTCATCTGCAGCAAGAAGCGGAAAATGTGTACATGCATCCAGAAATAATCAAAGGTGTAGTGAGATTGGTGCAATCGACCCGTCATCATCCCGAAATAGTGTTGGGATGCTCTACGCGAGGAGGCATTACCTTTATCAAATGTCTGAAGGCGTGGGCATTGGTCAATCAGCGCGACTACGTGATTGAAGACGACATGCGCTCATTGGCGCAGCCTGTTATGCACCACCGTCTCATCTTTCGAAACCGAGAAGCATCTCGAACAGCCTTGCAGCAATTAGTCGATGCAGAGGTGAATAAGTTGGCGAAGCTGGGAATTGGAAGTAAGAAGTAAGTCTTAATTTCTGTAATTTGCTAAATCGTAAAACCCAAAATAAAATGGAAGCCACTCAATTAAAAATTAGTTTAAGCATTAAGCAGCTTACATCAATTGTAAGGCAACTCAACTCTTCTGAAAAAATGAAGTTGAACGAGGCAATTTGGGATGATAAAATGGATATACCGATCGAGCATCAGAAATTGGTAACGGAGCGAATAAAGAAAGCCAAAAAAGACCCTACACGAATGGTATCGTGGAAGAAAGCGATCAAGCAATTGAAGCCGTAGCTGTAAATGAAGTTGTATCAAGTTTTAATTGATCCTAGTGCACTGATCGATATCCAGAAAGCAACGGATTGGTATAATGAGCAACTGCCAGGTTTAGGGAGTCGATTTCAATCACAAGTAGTTGCGCAGATCAACCTGCTTGCAAAGAGCCATAAGCTCTACATTTTACGGTATAAAAAAGTGCGTTGTATGTTAATAAGAAAGTTCCCCTATCTAGTGCATTTTACAGTAGATGCCAATCGGGGAGTGATCGAGGTGTTTGCTGTATTTCATACTAGCCGCAGTCCAAAAATTTGGTTGAAAAGAAAAAGTTCACGCAAATGAGAGTAAGTCCCGTTATTGGTTTCATTTTATTTTCTGTTCTAACTTTTTCAGTTGATGCACAAAACTCTATTCGCCAGCAAATTGACAGCCAGCGTGACGGATCATTCTTAGACGATAAAACGTATGAGAAGGCGAGAGGCTTTATTCGAAAAGACAGTACCTATTATGTTGGTCATATGCTGGAGGGTGCCTATCTTTTTTTCCGTGCCAATGATGAATTGGGTTTTCGAAAAGCAATCGCTCCACTAGAAAAAGCATTAAATAAAATCGAGTACGACTTCGATCCGATTTTACGCATCCGCACGAACAACTATGCTGTCTACAGTGCTAATTATCGCTACCAGTTTGACTACGGACTAATCACTTATTTTTTAGGAAGATGTTATCAAAACGTAGAGCTCCAGGACAAAGCCATGGAAGTGTTGGAACACATTCGTGATCGGAATTTTCAGGTAGAAATAAACATGGATTCCTATAACACAATGGCCTGGATCTTTCATCGCAACCGAGTCTATACGTCAAAGCAGTTTCCCTTTTTAAAAAATTCAGTAAAGGAAAACGTAGCTGCAGCTAATCGTTACCTCGATTCGGCTTTGCTAAAAATTCAAAACGACATGCCGGTTAATAATGGACTTTATGATCCTAAATTTATTAATCGCCAGTACTTGAGCACGTATCACTATAAAGCCATGATCCATGATTATTTATTGGACATTGACTCGGCCAATTATTATTATGATTTGCTCATTCAAAATCAAGCTTACTCTAGCAATAACTACGCAGAGTTCAAATTAGCAATGGGTGAATTTGAAGAAGCCGAGCTCTTTTTTCAAGAAGCAGAACAACGAGAAAATAGTCCCGAAAAAACAACGAAGGAATACTACTATATGCGGGGCACCTTGGCAACCTACCGCGGGCATCCGGAAAAAGCAGATTCGTTGTTAAAAGATGTCTTGCAAAAACAGGGTAGTACACCTGGGTTCGGTTGGCATTGTATCGGTTTGGCACGAGCGCAACACTATGAAGGCCTCACAGCAGAAAGTCAGGAGCGCACAAACAAGGCAGCACGTTTTCAGGAATTGCACATCGGCACTACATGGGGTCAGGAGCAATACAATCTGGCAGTAGCTTCTTTGAATTATCTTAATCAACTTCAGTTCAAGAAAGAATATTGGTTCGAGCATAACGAATGGTACTTCTGGCTTAACCCCGTCAATTGGTATAAGTGGGTGAAGTATACCTTGGAGATTCGACATCATAAAATGCTATTGGCGTCCTTGGTTGCTGAAAACCCGGAGCGGGAGCAGGTCTTGTATTCTGTATTCTCACCCGAAAACTTGATTGCATTTGATGAAGTGTGGTCTGTCATCGAGGGTTTTGGAAACGAGTACTTTATAAAGATCTATAAGGATAGGCTGGCTACAGATAAACGCCCCAGAGTAAAAAAGTATTTCCGCTATTTCCTGGGTAAACTCTATTTGGCAGAGGGAAAAGAGTCCGAAGCAATTAACTATTTTCAGCAAGTCCTCAATGATCCCGACATGGATGATCCGTATCAAACCATGCTGACGGCTCGCGTGTATGAAGGGTTGGCCCTAGCCAGTAGTGGTGTTGAACAAACAAACTATACACAACAATTGTACGCGCGATATCCGCAATTGATTCCCTTCAGTGATTTGACGATGTCATTTCGATTAAATGTTCAGGGTGAACCCGATGAAATAGAGAATACTATTTTGGAGGAACTAAGAGATAGTCGTATTGAGTTTGTAGAAGATCAAAAAGCCCCTTTGGTATCAATCTCTTTTACAAAAAGAGGTGAGGCGTTGGATGTAAATTACAGCGTTGAAGGAAGTCAAACCATTAATGGTGTGTTTCGGGTTGAGGCCAACGAAAAAGATGATGCGGGCAAGCTTTTAGCATACCGATTGTTTAATATTCAAAAAAGTAAAATAGGCGAACGCCCACCCGCCCAGGTGCAACCAATCAAGGAGGCTAACGAAAAACCTGTTTAATACTTGAACCGGCTCACACCTTTCCTAAGCAATAAGTTTAAGTTTTGGGCTTTTGTTTCCATGGTGTTGTTGGTTTTCGTGCATGGATACAATCTGAACCTCCGTTATTTGCAACCATGGACAACGCCCGATGAACCATTGACCGTTACTACGTTCATCGAATACTTATTTGCAAATGGGTTGTTTCGTTTTCGCATCCCCATGCTTTTTATTATTTCGGGTTATCTCTACGCCCTCCATGATCAAACCCCAAATAATGAGAGATTGGGCAAACGGGTTCGAACACTGTTGGTTCCGTATCTCATCTGGAGTGCCTTAGGAATAGCATTGGTCTACGCCTTTGAGTTGTTTCCGTATACCCGACAATTGGTCATTGATTCGCATGTGGTGCAAATAGATAATGAGCGAATGCAGGTACATCAATATCACTGGTATGAAACAATTGCCTGCTGGCTTTTTTTTCCTGTTTCGTATCAGCTCTGGTTTATTCGTGTTCTTCTTTTTTATAACATAGCCTATCCGGCTATTCGATGGTGCGTAATCCATCAGCAATGGCGTTGGGTATTTTTTGGTTTTGTAACATTACTTTGGTTGTCAACAGCAGGGTTTATCATTGCAGAGGGTGAAGGACTGTTATTTTTTTCGTTGGGTGTTTGGATACAGAAAACAAATTTCTCAATAAAATCACCTGCGCGATGGTTAAAACCTTTTCCTTGGATGGTTATTTTTCTTTCGTTTGCAATGATCAAAACGGTCTTAGCATTTAAAGGTGTTGATTGGCTAGGCAGTTCGGTCCATCCCATAATTACACTACTTCATAAATTCACCGTGGTAAGTGGGTTGGTCGCGTGTTGGTTTGGCTTGGATAAATGCGTGGTCTGGTTTATGAAGCAAAACTGGTTTGTCTGGCTTACTTCATTTTCTTTTATCATCTACGCCACTCATGCTCCTTTGGTGGCGATCCTTATTAACGGAATGTTTCAATGGCTAAATTTTGTAAACGGATATCGACTTATCGCATTTGCTCTTTTGCCAATGGCGATTATTGTGGGGAGTGTAGCAATCGGAGGAGTTCTGCGCACCTTCACGCCAAAGTTCTATTCTTTGTTGACAGGTGGACGAGGAGTTTGATTTTACCATGAGTAATGTTTTTCAGGCGGCCCCCTGATTTTTTTTCTTTACTTAGAAAAAAATCAGGGCCGGGCTGTCGGCAGTCGCCATCTCACGCCCGTTCCATTTCGGGCTCCAACAATGCCTCCATCCCTTGCCGGAGGAGCTTCGACACCCATTGCTTTCTGTTTAGGAGTGTAAGGTTCTTTTCAAAAATCCCATTTCCTTTGGTTTTTTAGTTGAAACTCCAAGAGTTGTTTTACCCCCAGAAAATTCTCTATTAATTAACTACCTGATATTCAGTGATTGATTGGATTTGGCTAAAAACTTTTGGGTTAAGGTTTGCAAAAGGGTAATTAGGTATTACCTTTGCACTCCCTTTTAGCGAAAAGGGGTCAAATTGGGTGAAAAAGCCAGATTAGAGGAGTTAGGGAATAAAGGAAGTTTATTTCCACACATTTCCACATTTAGAAAGAACCGCGAGGGGATTTCTGATACGTTCATTGAATAGATAGGATAAGGATAGCGGGCCCGAAAACGTCAAGATAGATTGACGAATGGAGCTGGTTTAATGAGATGAGCTTCGGCTTAAGGAATTAAAAGCAGCAGGTCAA
>JAJTGQ010000068.1 GCA_021299455.1 Flammeovirgaceae bacterium
GTTGATCCAACAACCTATAAACAGGCTCGCGGCCTAGTGAACTGTACGGATTCTCAATAGTAAAGGAAGGGGACTATCAATGTTGACGAAATCAAATGTTTCTCTGTATTTGCTAGTCTTATTCCTCCCTTTGTTCTTCTGTTAATTGTACTTCAATTTAATACTTTGCAAGCTTAGGATGTATTTGCGTCAAGCGGGGTTGACGCGTAATCCAACGTTTTCGTATCTTTAATGCGTTCGTTGTCGGGGACAAGGCGTGGCTTCGGAAGCCCCGCTCGAACGCAAATACTCACGTTGGGCGCAATGGCGGAGAGATTCGCGAAATTATTTAAATTAAGGACATAAATGAGTAATGATATGAGTAACTTAAACATGGAGAGGGAAAAACTCGAAATTATCAAATGGGTGACTAGTCTTAAAGACGATACAGCTATTGAACGCCTGAGGATGCTGAGAGCGAAACCAAGAAAATTGGACTGGTGGAACGAAATAACAGACGAGGAGAAATCGGCAATTGACAAAGGGTTGGCAGACATCAAAGCTGGACGAGTAAGACCACATAAGGAAGCTAAAAAGTTGTATGAAAAGTGGTTATAAATTGCTCTGGTCGGACAGGGCACTGGCGGACTTACAAAATATTATAAATTATTAACTGAAAACTGGACTCCAAAAGAAATTCAGAATTTTGCCAGACGACTCGACAAACGACTTGACCTAATAACCACTAATCCAGGACTCTTTCCGAAGACCACCAAGAGAAAAAATGTGAGAAGATCAGTTCTTACAAAACAGACAGTAGTCTATTACGAGACAAAGTAGAACATAATAAGCATTGTTACTCTTTTTGATCCGCGACAAAATCCAAAGAAGTTAAGATTGTAGGGTCTGGACGACAATTATTTCCCACGGAAAGAGCGTGGTCACTTCATAACTTTCTTGCACCCGCAAAGAGAAAATTCCTTCATTACTTGTGACTTACTGAAATACTTTGCATTATTACCATACACTACAAAGCTGTTGCGAAGTAGTAGACTATAAACCGCCTACGCATGTCGGAAGCTGAAATCCGGAAAGAGCAGGAAGTGATCGAGCGATCCAGGAAAGACCCGAAGGCTTTTGGCGAAATCTATGAAACTTACTTTGACCGGATCTACAACTACCTCTTCCGCCAAACGGATGATGAAGAATTGGCGGGCGACCTCTGCTCGCAAACTTTTGTGAACGCGCTCAACCACCTGGGCAAGTATGAGTTTAGGGGTTTCCCATTTTCTGCATGGCTTTACAAAATTGCGGGCAATGAGGTGAATAAACACTATCGCAAAAACAAAGGGAAAAAAGTGTTTAGCATTGAAGAATTAAAAGTAAAAGAGCTGGTTGAGCAAAGTGATGAGGGCTGGGACGAGGAATTGATCACGCAAGTAATCAACTACATGAACGAGTTGCCCACAGACATGGTGCAGGTTTTAGAGCTTCGATTTTTTGAAGACAAGGACTTTAAGGAAATTGCATTTATATTGGACATGACGGAGAGTGGCGCAAAAATGCGGACGTACAGAGCATTGGATAAACTGCGCACTCAGTTTAACATCAAAGTGAAGTACAATGGGTAAGCACGAAATACGTATGCGCAGACAGCGACTGACCGCCCGCGGGACGGATCGCTTTAAGAACTATGGTGCTGTGCTAAAACAACACGAAGAGGAAAAGCGTATGAAGAAGATTGTAAGGGTTTTTGTTTTCTTTTTGCTAATCGCGCTGGTGATAATTTTAATTATGATGGTGAACAGATGGGAGAAAAAGGCAGGTAAAGGAAGTGGTAAGGTTCAAAAAGAAGTAAGAATTCGGAATTTAGAAATCAGAACGTGATACCTATTCCGAATACTGAATTCTAAATTCTAACTTCTTTTTTCGAATAACCCGTGACTGTGTATCTAATCTTGCATTAAGATAGAAACTTAAAACAAGAAAAGCCATGGAAGCAAAGAAAAATCCCAACAAAGATTTAAGCCTTCAACGAAACAAATTTTTCTTAATTGGCTTAACTATTAGCATCAGCCTTGCAATCACTGCGTTTGAGTGGCGCTCAGTAAAGATGAAGCCAATCATCCGTGAGCCGAACCTGATTGATGCGGGTACTTTGCTTTTTCCTCCGATTACGACTATCGACCCTGCAAAAGCTCCCCAGCCAATCAAGAAATTAGAACCTAAAATACAATCACCAACACCTACTGATCTCGTAGAAGTTGAAAATGAAATACCTATTGATGATCAGACTCCAATAATAGAAACTGGTAGTGAGATTCTTCTTCCATCTGTATTCATTCCCGTGGATACTGAAGTCGATACTGTGTTTGTGATTGTAGAAAAAAAACCCGAGCCAGTTAACGGTTTCAAAAATTTCTACCAGCAACTTGCTAAAAATCTAAAATACCCTACTCAAGCAAAGCGCATGGGTACCGAAGGCAAAGTATTTGTGGAGTTTATAGTAAACAAAAATGGTGAGCCTTCTGACTTAAAAATAATCCGTGGCATTGGTTCTGGCTGCGATGAAGAAGCCCTGCGCGTACTCTCTTTAACAAAATGGGAACCAGGCAAACAGCGCGGAAAGCCAGTGCGAGTGAAGATGGGGATGCAACTCAATTTTAAATTGAATTAAATCTTGACGCTGAGCGATGCAGTCATACATCTTCCATAGCCATCAATACCAGAAGCATAAATGCGATAAGCCTGGTCAAATACATTCTGAGCGGAAATTTGAACACTAACAAATTTGAACGAATAGCCAGCATACAGATTTACAATATCCCAGGCAGGCATAACACCATCAATCAATCGTACATTGATTCGCACATCCGACTTATCGCCAGCTGCCAATCGATCTTGCTTTCCAGCCATGGCTCATTCTGCACGTATCCAAATCCCTGACCTATGAGTATATCGAAATCCAACTCTACCAAACATAGGTGGAATTCTTCGCATGGGTTCCTTCTTGGTTACATTTTCGCCATGCGTATAGGTAACGTTTCCAAATACAGTTAGTGACTTTACCACCAGCGCCTCGATATCCGCCTCCACTCCTTTTACGAGTGCCTCTCCTACATTTTGCTTTTGATAAACAGTTCTTCCGTCAAAAGTTGTCGAACCATTGTAACTAGCCGTAACGCGATCGATCATATCGGTCAACTTTGTTTGGTAGGCATTGATCGTCCATGAAAGTTTAGGACTATTGTACTTGAAACCTGTCTCTATATTCAGCGAACGCTCTGGAGAAAGGCTGCCGCTCGGAATTTCAAACACATTAGCTTCGAGCGTGCCAAACTTGCTCATGTCATCCACATTGGGGGCGCGAAAACCTGTATTTAAAGTACCGATTACACGCCATTTTGTGTTGATCTTGTACATGACTCCCGCATTTCCAACAAATGCACTTGGATTGATTTGTTGATTGCCAAATACATTGTCTACAACAGAAACCGTCACATTGTTAAATCGGCCACCTGCTGAAAATTGAAACTTTCTCCAGTCCAATTGGTGGTTTGTGAAAATGGCGAGATTTGAAATGGTAGAGCCATCGGCATACGATCCGCGTTGGGCTGTTTCGCTATTGGTGGTCGTGTTCAAAACATTCGCGCTACTATTCACTTTGTCGGAATAAAATTCTATTCCGGATTGGATATGCCAATTGGTAATGGGATTTGATTGAACCTCGGCTATTGCTCCGAATGTGTTTACTTCGTCTAACTGCTTTTTTATTTCTGTTGAATTGTTCTTTTGAGAAATGGTTCCTTCAATAGAACGATTGATAGAGCCCGTCAACCGAAACGACCGAAGCCAAGGGCTCTTTGCAGAAGACTCCCAACGTAAATAGCTCAGTTGGCGGGTTTGAGGTTCAAACTCAAATAGACTAAACCCACCTTGAACGACTTGATCATAGCGCGGCACATGATTTTGTGTGGTTTGTTGAAAAGCCGCGGTGAGCACTCCTTGCGCGCCCGTCCGGATTAATAATTTGGCATCACCAGATCGCTCATCATATCGTGTTGGATTTAATACGCCCAAGTTCCCACCAGCCACCACATCACCGAAGTTGCGAGCCGAGAAGCCACCCAAAAAAGCGATCTGCTTTCCTCTCAACTCAATCTCCGGTCGAATGCTCTGTTCCATGCCGGCACTCATCCATTTTGTTTGAATGCGTCCACCAACTTGCAATCCATTGGAGTGAAAAGAAGGTGTGGCCGAAATAACATGCACCACTCCGCCCAGCGCATCACTGCCATACAACACTGATCCACTTCCTCTATTGACTTCTATCCGATCAATTAATCCGGGATCAATCGTGGAAAGGTATTGATTAGGTCCGTAACGATACGTAGCATTGTTCAACCGGATTCCATCTACTACCAATAGTACCTGATTGCCAACAAGACCTCGTATAATAGGCGACCCACCTCCATGATTAGTTTTTTGAACCCATACGCCTGTTTCATTCATCAAGGATTCTGGCGTGGAGCGGGGAGTGAGTTCAGCTAATTGAGTTGCCGAAATGGTTGATGTGGACTGAGCCACATCAAAAGACAGTCGCTCACTGCGTTGTGCGGTGATGGTAACGGCATTGTTGAGAAGAATAGCAGAAGGATTCAACTCGATGGTAGATTCCTTTTCCCTTCGCGCGACATGCTCTATAGTCGAATAGCCTATTGCGCTGATGAGAAGACGAAGAAAATCTGAAGACGAGTTATCCAAAACAAATTTGCCTTCTTTGTCGGTAATCGTACCAAGCGATGAATTAATAACTGCCACATGAACATCAGCCAACGGCTGCCGAGTCGTTTGATCAATAATCACACCTTTAAATTGCGAAAAGGCCAGTTGAGCACCAAACAAAAAAAGTGTTGTTGAAAAAAATTTAATCATGCATGTGGACGATTCAAAGATCAAGATTTAAAGTTCAAGATTCAAAACTCAAGATTCAAGTTTCAAGTTTGTAGAAACCAAATTTTGATTTTTGAACTTTGAATTCTTAATGATTAACTTTTGTCCTACCATCATCTTTTCTTTTCGCATTTTCTTTCATATCCTCAGGATCGTCCAGGTCTGGCGAATCGCGAAAGGCTTTCCAATCAAACTTTTCATCAAGTGGCGACATCGCTTTTGTGGGATCAAATATTCGTGGATCAACTGGCAACGCATTGTAGGGTGTAAAATCTGGTTTGCTGGTGAAGCAATCGCTTAGATCATTCACCCCAAAGTCATATTGATTCAGATAGGAAGTGCCCAACACATTCCAAAACGTTTTGAAAATACTTCCGAAACTAAAGTGCTGATGACTATTGAAATTCTTCTTGGCATAGGGAGAGATCACCATGAGAATGCTTCGGTGTGCGTCAATGTGATCGCGACCGCCCTGCGCATCGTCTTCCGTAACAACGATCATCATATTCTTCCAATACTCAGTATGGCTCAAAAATTCAATCACTCTGCCCAACGCCAAATCATTATCGGCCATATAACTTTCATTGAATGCAAACCCAGCCGCTGCGCGCTCACCCGCTCCGTGATCATTCAGCAGTTGAAATGTCAACACAGAAGGCAATTCCTTTTTCGGATTGATATACTTTTCCGTAATCTCCTTCACAAAAATATCGGTGCGAAATTGATCGGGGATAGCCATATTAAAGGTCGGGAACAAACGAGAGGTGCGATTGTAGAGCGGGCCAGGCAACGGATAATTCGCCAGATAACGAACTCCACCGTATTTAAAAGTAGAATCCGAAAACCCACCCGCATCAAACTCTACTCCAAATCCAAAATTATAAAATTCCTTTCCATGTCTTTCCAAATTTTCCCACATTGAGCCGGCTTGATTGTAACTTTCCGGAAAAATCGCCCCGGCTGCGCCCGTCATTCCAAATTTGCCGGGCGCTTTCGACTCTTCCCGTTGGCTACGCTTTCCTCCATACGATGCCGGATGATGGGTTTCCATCCATTGGTTCGGGTAGGTGTTGGTCAACCACACATGCCCATCGGCCGACACATCCGAGTCAACATAAAAGTTATCGCTGATGGTAAATTGCTCGGCCAATGCCAAATGATTGGGCATCACGGTCGCTTTCTCTACTTTCATCGTTTTCTTTTTGTTCGTGAACGAAACATCTTTGGCATAATGGGCGAGAGAAGAATCTCCCTTTCCATTCTGAAGCTGACCAAACACCTCATCATAGGTTCTGTTTTCTTTTGAAATAAAGACGATGTATTTGATTGGAGACTCCTTCGCCTTAGGAAATGAAGGAATTGGATTCTCGCTTTCCGCAGAGGCGACCTCTTTGAAATGGAAATTATTGGCGACTACTTTTTCGGTGAGGGCTTTCAATTCCACGTCCGTGGGAATATCAATGATTGAAACCGTGCCCAGCATCAATGCACCAATGTAACTGGCGTAGGGATGATCAAAAGGCGGCTTGAAGTCTTTTCCTCCATTAGGCCCGCTACCGAAGCCTTTCGCATTGGAAACGATCAACTGCTTGCCGTCAGGAGTTACTTTTAACTTCGAGGGAAACCAACCCGTGGGGATGTGACCCAGTACTTTCTTAGAATCTAAATCAATTACCGCGACAGCGTTGATACCCGCTTCCGCCACATACAATCTTTTTTGATCGGGGGTAATGGTTAATCCAAATGGTATCACCCCTTTCAAACCTCCCAGGCGTTCATCCAATTTCAATTCGATGCTCTCCACCACTTTATTCTGTTTTGCATCGATGACAGAAATATTATCGTTGTTGCCATTGCTCACATACACAAATTGATCGTTAGCAACCATAGAATTTGGGCTTGATCCACCTACGGCAGAAATTCCGTCAATCTCCTCTCCCACCAGCACACCTGTTTTCACTTTCGAAGTTACAGCCGGAATTTCATTGCTCACATCAATGCCCCACACTGAAAATGACTCGGGTGCATTCGGATCGCCTAAGCCAGCAAATTCAATCGAGTCGTTCTTCACTCCTTCTTTCATTTCTTTGGAGCCGTAAGCGGAAGTGGGAAATTTAGACGCGGTTTCATTTAATCTTTTCTTGTCTAAACTCTTAATGTAGGAATATTCGAACATCCCCACATTGGCAACATACACCGTCTTTTCATCGGGCGAAAGGGCTATTCCAAATGGGTAGCGACCTGTTTTTACATTGTGAATAACTTGATTGGATTTGGTATCGATTACCATCATGCGAAACCCGATTTGATCGACTGCGTATAATGTCGATCCATCTTTGCTCAACACCAAATCTCCAATGTAGCCATCGCTGTAATCGTTACCGTCAAATGATTTATTGCAATTAATCTCTGCTAATTTCTTATTGGTCTTCAAATCAAAAACATAAATTCTATTCTGTTGCCCGCCTGCCACATACACTTTTTGGCCGTCTGGTGAGATAGCCAGCCCCATGAACGTTGCTTCCAACAAGCCTTTCTCCGGGTTGAGTGTTTCAGGGATTTGTTTTACAATGGGCGATGCTGTGTTGTAATCGGAGATGATGGAAATCGAAAATGGACCAACACCGGAATTAGCAGTGATAATCGTCTTACCATCGGGACTTAACGTTAACCCAAACGGATGGGGCGCAACGGTCACTTGTCTTCCGGTTGGTGTGATGATCCGACCATTGGGGAGTATCGTCTCACCTGACCGATCAATGTTGGTGTAGCGATCGCCAGCTGGGGCTGAAGACATCCAAACTTTTTCGGGGCTTCCTTTTTCTTTCGTTGAACAGGATGCTGCAAAAAAAATACCGATCAAAAGGAGATTTCTCATGGTGATTAAATTACTTTTAAAATTAAGAGTTTCTATTTAGCAATAGCCGTACTAATCGCCTCTCCTATTGGTTTATTGCTAGTATAATCTGCTTTTAGCAAAGTCGACAGTGTTTTAGCTACTTGGTTTTGATATAATTGCTGATCACCTTTCATCTCTCCCGTTGATGGCGTGTCCGGCCCTAAAAATGCAAACCAGATTTCATCCGCAAAAGGCATTTTAGCCCCGTGATGTCTCCAATCGTCTTCGTTCACTTTTCCGCGTCCATGGTCGGTTGTTAGAATAAGCGTTGTTTTATTTTTGTATTGCGGCTGAGACTGCAGCCACTCCCAAAGCGTTCGAACAAACCCATCGGTATAGTAGGCGGCATGCAGGTATTTGTCATACTCGCCTTCGTGCGCCCAATGATCGGTTTCGTCAAAAGAAATGAACATCACTTTAGGTTTATTCTTTTTCAGTTCTTCCATGGCGTAATAGAAGGTAAGTGCATCAACGCGGGTACCACCAGTTATGTTGGGTTGCTGAAAAAGCAATTGATTCAACAGCTGGTCAGACTCTGTAGCATTCTTTTCTACTTTCATTAACCCAGCGTTCACAGGTACTCCACTTCGTTTCGTATTGATGATCCATGGGAATGTCTCCCAAGAGGTGAATGCGGTGACCTTGCCCGCAAATTGTTTTTGCGATTGCAGAAATTCTAACACATTTTTATTAGGATTATCGGTGGGGTTGTTACTGGTGATTTTCTCGTCATCAGCAAAGCCACAAAGTATTTCGTTGTAACCCGGGTAAGAGAACCACATTTTGTTTGATGTGTTTACTCTGCTACCCAGATTTCTGTTGCCGTACAATTGTCCTTGTTTAGCAATGGTGTTCCAAAAAAAGGGCATTAGCTTTTCTCTTCTGGATTCCGGTTTCTCCGTCCAAAATGTTTTGAGTAAGCCACTTGTATCACCCACAAATTTCTTGGTGATCAAACGCCTCTCGGCTCCGCCAAATACTTCTTGCCAACGCATCCCATCTAATGTGATGAGAATTACATTCTCGGTTTTCGTTGTCTGTGCAAAGCCAAACGAAGCAGCCAGAAGAACGATGATCAGGGTCAATTTTGTTTTCATTCGTAAAGGGGTTAAAAAAATCCGGGGTCTTTTCAGAGCCCCGGAAATTGATTAAAAAAACACCTAGCAAGTATTATTTGTTGATGAACTAATTTTTATCCCACCAAACTTGAGTATTGATATCATCAGCACCCTGCCGACCAACTGCTTCAGCACGATTTGCTCCGTTTAATGATTGTTCGGACTGAGGATAGATGTAACGCACTGGAATTAAATTATTGTTCAAATTTCCTGCACCGGGTGTTAGCGCAGGTAGTCCAGATCTTCTCCAATCTGCCCAAGCCTCTAAACCATTGAAGAAAAGCGCCACCCACTTTTGCCGTGCAATTAAATTCAATTTTTGTGCCTGAGTACCTGCATATGCAATGCTTGGCTGCGTAAAATAGTTGGCAGGCAACGTCAGACTTATTCCGTAAGACGAAGGGACAATTGCTCTATAGTAGTCAAGGTTTGAATTTATCCCATTTACGTAGTAAGTGTCAGCGACACCCGTAGTTATTAGGTTTTTCTCACGTGCTTCGGCCAGAATAAATTGAACTTCTGAAAAAGTCATTATCAATCCTCTGGAAGCATTAGCTACAGGTGCAGGTAAGCTACAAACCAAACATGCAAACGTTAAGCCTACTCGTGAAACACCTTGCGGACCACCATTAAAACTTAGTGCTTGCGTATCTTCAAGGCCATTAGGTATTCCTTGTACTATCGGAGTTCCTGCAGCTACGGAGGCTTCAGTCGGGCGACCAAAAACCTGCAAACGCGGATCTCCGATGCTAGTCAAATAATCACTCATTGTTTTGCTTAATCTAAATTCATCAAACGAACCAACTCTGGCTGTATATAAAGGCCATTGATTTGGCGCAGCAGATTGATAAACCAAAGCAGCATTGTCTGCATTGCCGATAAACACAGGGTTTTGAGAGGCATTATCCAAAATCGCTTGCATATCGGCTTTTACATCTCGCTTGTTTGATATGCGCATTAGGTAGCGAAGTCGAAGAGAATTAGCAAGCTTCTTCCATTGTGCAACATTACCATTGTAAATCAAGTCTCCTGAAACAGTTTCTGAACTCGTGCCGAGTATCTCATTTGCTCTTTTCAAATCTGCTAAGATTCCGTTGTAAATGGTTTCTTGCGCATCATACTTGGGAGTGTAAATCGCTGATGATTTCCCTTTTGTTGCATCGATGTAGGGAACGTCTCCGTAGGTATCGGTCACAACAGAGAACATCCACGACTTCAAAATCAACGCGATACCCAGATAGTTATTTTGTACTGGTTTTGCTGCTTCAGAAGACGCAATGATGTTTTGTACGTTTCTTAGATTTCCATAAACACTGTTCCACACACCAGAACGTTCACCCCACAAGTAACGATCTTCGTTTACGAACTGAATTTTAGCGGTGTGCTGCACGACAATATTGCCAATGCTCCAGGCTTCATTCACTTGATCATTTATGGTGTTTCTGATCACACCAGATAAAAGCAAGTCTGGTGTCACAGTCGTGGGCACGTTTGGGTTGGTGTTAATTTTTTCAAAGCCCTCATCGCAGGAAACTACCGTAAAGACGGCAACGAGCGCGACAATAAATTTCTTTAAGTTTTTCATTTGTTATTTCTTTTTTGAATTCGGAAACGAGTAACTCTTATATATCTCAAAATCAAGTTTGATCGCCTTCGAATTCTATTTAAACAATGGATTAAAATTTGAGTCCAACATTAAATCCATAGCTTCTTGAAGAAGGAATAGACATGTTTTCGATGCCAGGAAGCGCAGTGCCGCCTGTATAAGACATCACCTCGGGGTCAATGTGCGGAACATTTGTCCAAAGCGCTAGGTTTCTTCCAACCAATGAAATAGTGACGCTTCTAAAGGGCGTCTTGCTAAAAACTTTGTTAGGGATGGTATAACCAATTTGTAACTCGCGCAATTTCACAAATGACGCATCATAGACCACTCCTTCTGCAATGTTCCTTCCTCCCGTGTAAGCGGAATGCCATTGCCTTGGCAAAATTCTGTTATCATTGACTTTGAAAGTACCATCGGAATTTAGATTAACACCATTTCCTACCACATACGTCCCAACAGGTGCATTCAATAAACGGGGATCAGCAGTCGCTAAGGCTTGGGGATAGTATCCATTTTCCCTACCTTCTAGAGTCTCGATAATAATTCCACCCTCCCTACCTACTGTTTGAGTTTCAGAGTATACTTGACCTCCCTGACGGATGTCAAAAAGTACGCCCAATCTTACGCCTTTGAAAGTGAACGTATTGTTGATACCAGCCATCCAGTCCGGATTATAGTTACCTAATTTGATTCTTGCTGTTGTTGCAATCGGACGACCTCCTCCCTGACCTTGAGCGTTGGGGTTAGTAAACACCTGCTGACCTACAAACTGCCCGGAAGCGTCATAGTAAGGCTTTGTCGGATCTGTATTTTGCACTCTTGCAAAGCCAATTCCATACATGTCCCCCATTCGTTCACCCACGCGTGCCTCAATTGAAACTCTCCTGGTCGCAAGCACATAGTTGGTTAAACCATCAGAAAGTGAAACCACTTCGCTTCGGTTGCTAGAAAAATTAACATCTAAATTCCATTGAAAACCGTTTGACAGCCTCACGGGAATCGAATTCACCATCACTTCGAATCCGTAATTTTTTATTTCACCAGCATTAATTGATCGAGCATTGTATCCGCTCGTATTAGAAAGCGGAATATTTAATATCTGGTTTTTTGTAAGTGTCTGATAATAGGTAAAGTCCAATCCTAAGCGGTCTCCAAAAAATCGAACATCAAAACCTCCTTCATAAGAAGTGCTAATCTCTGGCTTAAGGCTAAAGTTTGCCAAACGGTCTGTCTCGCCATAAACCTGAGTAGTTCCAAATGGATCGCTCGGATTAAATGACTGAGTAAATGTGAAGGCATCTGTATCATTACCAACCTGCGCAGCACTCGCTCTTACTTTGGCAAAAGAGATGAACTCTGGCAACTCAACCATATCAGATATCACCGCACTAAGTGCCGCAGAAGAGTAGAAGTAGGAATTATTTTGAGTGCCGATTCCAGCATCTTTAAGTGCTTGTGGCAGCGTTAGTGCGCTCGACCAATCATTGCGAGCGGTCAAATCAAGATAAAGAATGTTTTTATAGCCTAATTGTGCTGACCCATATAAACTGTTGATGCTCTTTTTAACATCTGTCTGAGAACTTTGGAGTGCCGCTCTGAAGTTGGTTAGGTTATACACACCTGGAATATTCAATTGTGGCGCATTGATTTCTAAGAACTCCGATTTTTGGCGCAATTGGTTTCCACCCAATGACGCAGTGAGTGTAAAAACAGAAGGTAGGATCTCCTTATTGAATGTCAGCAAGAAATCAGTATTACGCTCCTCCGTCACAATGTTTGCCTCCCGATATTGCCCAAAAGGAAAACGTTGTGTGCTGAAAGCTCTCCGGTATTGTCGTCTCTCGTTTCCGTAGTCTAGAGCTGTGCGCAATTGTAAATTTAACCAAGGGGTAAACTCGTACTTAAGCGAGATGTTACCGATAATTCGATCAACGTTCTGGCCATTGGTATTTTCGTACACAGTGAAATAGGGGTTATCATGATAGTTGTAGTTCCATCCTGACTGTCTTCTTCCTTCCAAGCCCGGCATCCAATAATCACGTAGTGATTCCATATCTACTGATCGTGGCAACCAGCAATTGAATAAGTACATAATGTTCTCCGTGCCATAGCTGATCGAAGGACGATTAACACTCTCGCTTTTAATATAGCTTACGAACGCACGAGCAGAGAATTTTTTCGACAGATTATACCCACCACCAAACGAAACAGTGTTACGTCTCAAGTCTGTGTTTGGTACTATGCCTGTCTGGTCAAGGCCTGTATAAGATAGTCTAAAGTCTCCGTTTTGATTACTTCCAACAAGAGCCACGTTATTGGTGAATGTTTTTCCTGTTTGAAAGAAATTCTTTACACCATCCTTGTCATTTTGCCAGAGTGTTGGAGTGATCACACTTCCAGCAGGCGCATTTAAATCTCCACCTCTGAAAGCGATAGGTGAGCCATTCAACGTTCTTGGCGAATTGAATTGAGGATATAACTGGCCGTTAAAGGCGGGACCCCAACTTTCATCTGTACCATCAGTTAAGCCAGCACCACCTCCATTCACAAATGCAAAGTCGCCTCCATTACCGTTTCCTTGCCCATATACATTTTGGTAGTCAGGCAATCGTAATGCGTTTTCAAAGGTTGTATTAGAATTGATTTCTACTCCAATTCCTTTAGTGCCCTTACCCGACTTTGTCTTAATAACGATAACACCATTGGCAGCACGAGAGCCATACAACGCGGAGGCAGCAGCGCCTTTCAGTACGGTCATCGATTCAATATCATCAGAGTTAACAAAACTTGCTCCATTGCCAAAGTCAACCTCCAAGTTACTTCGACCAGACGCACCAGTTATTCCGTTGCTAATTGGCACTCCATCAATTACATACAGCGGTTGATTAGCATTCAAATTCAAAGAACGCTCTCCGCGAATCGTTACTCTTGACGATCCTCCCACTCCTGAATTACTTCCGATAACGGTTACACCTGCAATCTTTCCTGCCAACTGATTCGAGATGTTTGTCTCCCTAGCCGTTGTTAGGCTTTCTGCGCCAACACTTTGGATTGCATACCCAAGACTTTTCTTCTCTTTTTCTACGCCCAAAGCCGTCACAACAATCTCAGACAACTGCTTAGCATCCGAAGCCAACGTCACATCAAATGAAGTGCGTCCGCCAATCGGAACTTCTTGGGACATGAATCCAACAAAAGAAAAAACCAACACATCGTTTCCAGAACCTACATTAATAGTAAAGGCACCATTGGCATCCGAAATTGTACCACTGGTTGTTCCTTTTACTAAAATGTTTACGCCCGGAAGCGGGCTTTGGTCTTCTCCGGATGTCACCTTGCCGGATACCTGTAACTCCTGTGCCACCGCAACGGAACAGGTCATGAGCACAAACAAGAAGGCAGCAATTTTGAGAATCGCAAACTGTTTGTGCAAACTGCTTTGTAAAAATTTGAGCATACTAATAATGGGGTTTAGTTTTCGCTCGCACTTTTTTCTGTGCTAAGCTTGCTCAAAGATTGATTTAACAATTGATGTAGAGTTTAGACGTAGGTTATTGATCGGTTAAGAATAGACGAGTAAAAAATAAAATATTCACACTCGCTTAAAGCCAATGCGGGAAAACGGCCATTAGAAGAGAAACAAACATATCTTTTCATTAACAATCAGTTCATACTTGCACAATAGCTTGCATTGTCAACAGAAAGTTGACAAATAGGAAACAAACGACTATGGTACAAGAAGAGCTTATTCCCCTTATTGCCAAAAGAATCAAGACGTTACGCATTGAAAAGAGCCTTACATTGCAAACACTGAGTGAACGAACTAACTTAACGAAAGGGCTGATCTCTAAAATCGAAAACTCAAGAACCATTCCGTCCGTTCCGGTTTTATTCAACATCATGAATGCACTGGAGATAAAACCGCAAGACTTTTTCGATACGCTATCAGCGGCAAGCAGTCAAAACTATCTTCACATCAAACGAAAAGATTATAAACACATCAAAAAAGAGAATCGCCCTGGATTTGATTATCGATTCATCTTGGCCCAATCTCTTCAGGGATGTACGATGGAGACCGTATTGCTAACGATCAAACCAAAAGCAAAAAGCAAACCCACCACTACGGATGGTTTCGAATTCAAATACATTGTTTCTGGAAATTGTGACTATTACATCAAAGATGAAAAAATTGAGTTAAGAGAAGGCGACTCGATCTATTTTGATGCCTCTAAACCACATTACCCCGTCAATAATACAAAACGAAAAGTCACGATGCTGGTCTTTTATTTTCTCACGATAAAATGACTTATGTTGAACCGAGTAACACAAGTTATTTAACTTTCGTGATTGAGAACTGATCTCTTACTTGCCCGTCAGCACAAATCCACTTGGTATCCAATCGATTGTCATTGAAATCCATCAATAGCGAGCCACCCACCGTTGTATTGTAATAAGTAGCTGCCCGCAGGGGATAACCTTCTGCCTGGCCGCCCACCTGCCCACCCGATCCACTTACTATATATATAACGCCTTGGCCTTCTTTACCTACTCTATAGTTATTTGGCGAATCCTTCGTTTCAACAATATGCTTTTTCGGATCAAACGAATTGGCTTCTCCATGGTGACCACGAAGCGGATGAGTGCGCTCGTAGACGTGACTATGGCCTGTTAAAACTAAGTCGACCTTGAAGCGCTCAAGAATGGTAAGCAAATTTTCTCTGATCTTCACCAATTCATTCTCGCGATCAGAATCGTGCGATCCCTTCGTATAGGGAGGATGGTGAAAGTAAACAATAGTCCAAGGCAACTTATTGGCCGTCAAATCTTTCTTCAACCAGGTAATCTGTTTGCTTAACGTATCATAAATTCGAAACCCTCCATCCAATTCACCTTGTGAATCCAGAGAAATCAAGTGTACGTTTCCAAAATCAACTGCATAGTAAGATTCCGACCCGGAAGGGATTCCGCCAGCCTCTCCGTCCTTAGGCATCGTGAATATTTTAAAGTACGAAACATCGGTCGGATTGCGTTTTGCTCTTCCGTAGTCATGGTTGCCGGGAGAAGGATAAAGATTGGTATTCTTAAAAAAGCTTTCCTGGTAAACTCTAAAAACATGGCGCTGATACTCTTCATCCAAGCCAATGTTATAGGCATTATCTCCTAGCCAAAGCCACGCATCAGGTCGGTGATCGGTGGTTTCTTTAATGATCGCGTCACGACAATTAAGTTGATTTTTTGAGCCATCGCCAAAATCACCCAACGCCCAAATGCGAAGCGGTGAAGTAGATCCTACTTGTGGAGCCGTTACCAAAAATTGGTCTTCGTACATTTTCGGTTTGGTGCTATTAGCACCCACTGAGTAAAAATACTTGGTGGCAGGAGAAAGACCTGAAATAACAAGTTCATGATCTGTTTCTAGCGCGGCCTCACTTACCACACTGGCCTGCTCAACTTTAAAGCGGTCGGTAGAAAAGAACACTTTGCTATCGGTAGGCTTTTCAGTTCGCCAACGAATAACCGCAGAAGTGGACGATACGCTATTTAAATAAGGGCCTCGGATAATATCCAGAGATTGTGAAAACGATGTTATGGCTAGAAAAAGTAAACAAACGAGCAAGATGAATCTCTTCATGGGGGTGTAAGGAAATTTGGTTTAAGAAAACACAACAATCGATCAAATGTAGTATTTTTAATTAGTTGGAATATCGTCTTTCCATTCATCAATTTACGATGACAGCTTTATATCTTATTAGCTCTTCATTTACACAGCTTTTGTGAAAAGAATTCTTGTTTGATTAACAGTTTAATAATACCAAATAACCAACTTGACAAAATTACGAGCTGAAAAATGAAGAATCATTTTGACGTTATTGTTGTCGGTGCCGGAGTGCTAGGGACATTTCACGCTTACCATGCCGCTAAACTCGGCAAAGAAGTTTTGCTGGTTGAGAAGGATCAATTCCCTACCCAAGCGACCGTTCGAAATTTCGGTCAGGTGGTGCCATCCGGCATGGGCGCGGATTGGTTCGACTATGGCGTGAGGGGTACCGCTATCTACAATCAGATCCAGAATGAATATGATATCTCCATCAGAAACAATGGAAGTGTTTACATCGCGTCAGATAACGATGAACAACAACTAATCCATGAATTGAAGGCGATGATGGACACTCGCGACTATCAGGCAGAACTGCTCAATACACATCAATGTCTGGAAAAGTGGCCAGCGTTAAATGGCAACTATTGCAAAGAGGCATTGTTTTTTCCACAAGAGGTGAGTGCAGAGCCGGAGAAAATGATTTTCAACTTACTGACTTACGTGACTCAGCAATTTCAGAACCTCACCTATCGACCAGCAAGGACAATAATAGACTGCACCATTTCTGGAGATCACGTCAATGTAACTTCTAACTTAAAGGAAGTTTTTAAAGCCGATAAAGTCATCGTTTGCAATGGCGGTGAATTCAAATTATTGTTTCCTGACCTTTTTAAGCAAAGTGGAATTGTGACCAGTAAACTGCAAATGCTGCGTTCGATTCCCATGCAGACGGTGGCGCTGGAAGGCAACATATTAACAGGCCTGACCATTAGGAGGTATGAGTCATTTCAAGAGTGCGCTTCATATGAAAACATAAAGACACCCGACCATTTGATCGAATTGAAGAAATGGGGAATTCACATTCTCTTTAAAAAAGCAATGGATGGCTCGATTATTATTGGTGACTCGCACGAATACGCTGACGTGAACCATACCGATGACTTGGGATTTGCACAAAATGAATACATCAACCAGTTAATGCTAAATGAAGCCCAACGCATTGTCAACTTTGACGTAACTAAAATTGCAACTGCCTGGTCAGGTTTTTATCCTCAGCACAACGAAAAAGACATTGTGGAGATTGACATCGAAGATAAAATACATATCCGAACAGCCATTGGCGGAAAAGGCATGACCACTTCGGCTGGCTATGCGGAGGCGAGTATTAAAAAACTAATTTGAAAATGAATCGATTTGAAGATTTGAAAATGATGCTTGGTAGAATGTTTAGCATTTCATTTTCAAATTAACTAATTTTCAAATCTTCAAATTGAAAAGATGTGGTCTAACTTTCATACTCACACGAACTACTGCGATGGAAAAAGTACACTCGAAGAGCAAATTCAACAAGCTAAAGAATTAGATCTATTAAGCTTAGGTTTTTCCTCGCACGCCCCGGTTCCGTTTGATTGCCAGTGGTGCATGGATCAAGAAAAGTTGGGATTGTATCTTGAATCCATCAAAAAACTGAAAACAACTACAAAAGAAATAGAGATTTATGCAGGCCTAGAGGTAGACTATGTACCGACTCGGGTTTCCCCAAACGACTTCAGCGACCAACTGGACTATACGATTGGTTCCATTCATTTTGTCGATGCCTTGGTAGACGGCACCCCTTGGGAAATTGATGGGCTACATGTGGTCTTCTTAAAAGGGCTCGATGAGATTTTTCATCACAATCATCAAGCGGCTTTCACCCGCTATTTTGAGCTGACACGTGAGATGATTGATCTCGCCTGCCCTACCATTATAGGCCACCTCGACAAAATGAAAATTCAAAACCCAGACAACAAATTCTTTGACGAACAAGAAAGCTGGTACCAGAACGAAGTGAAAGAAACCATCAAAGCCATCAAAAAAGCAGGCGCGATAGTGGAGGTGAACACGCGAGGCATTTATCAAAAGAAATCTGCTACCACCTACCCGAGTCCATGGATTTTAGAATTACTTCAACAAGAAAACGTTCCGATCACAATCAGCTCCGATGCCCATCATGCCGATGATTTGGTTAGCCAATTTGATACCACCGCCAACTTCCTGCAAGAAATTGGTTTTAAAAAAATCCATGTTCTTTACCAAGGTGAATGGAAACCTTTTACCTTTAACGAAAACGGAATAATCCTTTGAAAAAAACATCTTCCAAAATCACCAACTGGCTGCAGAATACTCACGGCATTTGGTTTACCATCTACGCATCGCTCGCAGCCTTTTGCCTTTACACGTGCGTGTATGCATTCCGCAAAACATTTGCCGCGGCTACATTTGAAGGCTTAATGTTTCTGGGTATCAACTATAAAGTCTGGTTGGTGACGTTTCAAGTGATTGGCTATGCACTCTCTAAGTTTATTGGCATCAAAATCATCTCTGAACTCAAAGCCCATTCTCGCGCTATGGGAATCCTTTTGATGGTAGGTGTAGCAGGAACCTCGTGGCTGTTGTTTGCGTTTTTTCCAGCTCCTTATAATATTGTGTTTCTATTTTTCAACGGGCTACCACTCGGCATGGTATGGGGAATGGTGTTCGGCTACCTAGAGGGCAGACGTATGACGGAAGTCTTGGGAGCATCACTATCGGTTAGTTTTATTTTTTCAGCAGGCTTGTGCCGATCAGTAGGCGCCTACCTCATTCGCGATTGGGGAACTTCCGAATATTGGATGCCTTTTGTGGCCAGCTGTTTGTTCTTTGTTCCGTTGGTCGTCTTTCTTTATCTAATCAACCAACTTCCCGCCCCCTCGGCATTGGATGAACAACTGCGCACCAAGCGGTTGCCAATGAACAGTGAAGAACGAAAAAAATTCACAAGTACTTTTTTGCCAGGGATCATTTTCTTTGTCCTAGCGTACGTGCTGTTAACCGCCTTCAGGGATTTTAGAGATAATTTTTCTGCGGAAATCTGGAAATCATTGGGACTTGGAAACGATCCCTCGATTTACACACGCACCGAGATTCCCATTTCCATCGCGGTATTGTTTTGTATGGGAAGCCTGATGCTCATCAAAAACAACAAACTCGCATTGATGATCAACCACGTGCTAATTGCTTTTGGACTGCTACTCATTGGAGTCGCCAATTATTTTTTCGAACAATCGCTCATCAGCGCACAACTTTGGATGATCTTAATCGGCTTAGGCCTCTATCTTGGGTACATACCTTTCAACAGCATTTTCTTTGATCGACTTTTAGCCGCATTCAAGTACACCGGCACCGTTGGCTTCATTATGTACGTGGCCGATTCGTTTGGCTATCTGGGCAGTGTAGGTGTTTTGTTCTTCAAAGAATTTGGCTACGCCAACCTAAGTTGGCTGAACTTTTTCATTTCCGGAGGGTATTTAGTTTCGGTAACTGGTACCTTCTTGATCGCTGGCTCGATGATCTATTTTCATTACAAACATAAGAATTGGAAACTAGCTAACGGGTAGCGACAAGATGTTGTCTTCGACTTAGTTCATTGCATTTCTTCACAATGGAAAAAACAGAAACTTGATCGTGAAGGCGCAATTTATTTTGACTAATAAAATCTTCCAATTCCTTCCCGTACAACTGAACAAGTAAGGGGAAAACGGTTGACTTAAAGTTTTTCATTTGCGTCAATTCATTTCCAAACCAGCAGAAGAAATCATAGTCGTGGCCCTCATTGGCTTCTAAGGGGCTTACACCCCTCTTGATCCTTCTAATCACTTGCACTGGTCCGTAGATAACAATCTCAAAAAATCGATAAACTCCATGGTAGCGCAATGAGATGAATTGTCGGTTGATATTGGTGACAGAATCGAAATACCGAAAAGAGTTTACACGGTGTGCAGGTAAAATGGAGCAAATGGCTGTGTCGGAGTTTAATCTAAAAATCACGGCATCGAATGCCGTCTCAACAGCAACCTTGGCAAGAATAACCTCTTGGCGATGATTCACGACAACCCCATCAAACATTTTGGGTTGAGCTGAAATCACCCACGAAACAGTCAGAAAAAGGCTTGACAGAATAACTTTCACCTCATGTTAAGTAATATTAACATGAAGTTAACAATTTAGTAATATCAAACTACGCCTGCGTGCGAATTAATTATTCCTAGCACTTCAGGAATTTGGCTGATTAAATGAGTGTGAGGGGTCAATAACAATTGCTCACGTGTAAATGCGCCTGTTGTAATTCCGATTACGAGGCCGCATCCCGCTGCATTGCCTTCGCCCAAATCCGAAGCCGTATCTCCAACCTTGGCTACGCGCTTGACGTCACTTACACCGGCTAACTCCATGGCTCTGAAAATTAAATCCGGGTGAGGGCGGCCATGAGCTACTTCATCGCTCGTCACACTACCATCAATTAATTTATTCTTTTCCCAAGCCATTCGTTGAAGAAGTGCATCTACAATTGGTCGATCAAATCCCGTATCAACAAATACCTTTATTCCAGCAGCCTTCAATTGACGAAATGTTTCTGAAACCCCTTCATTTTCTTCCACGGTTTGGTCTTGCTCATAAAATGAAATCATATCCGCTACGAAATCAGCGTGTATCGCCCTGATGATATCATCAGAAATAGAATCGTAGTATAATGATTCCAGAAGTTGGCGTATAGCAATTGGTTTCGGAATACCCATCACCTGGCTAGCTTGCTCTATAGAGATTTCCAACCCGACCTTGGCAAATGAATTTTTAAGCGTGCGCTGCACATCAAAATTTTCTTTGACCGTTGTTCCGGCTAAGTCAAATACTATTAAGTCGATCATAGCTGTTCAATTTTAAAACAAAGAATGGGAGAATGTTCGTCATATCCTCGAAACAGTATCTTAATTAACTATTTAGTAACGTAAACTCAGATCAGCTTAGAAATTATCTTGAGTACCTTCGAACTAACAAAGACGAGAATATGAAAAGTGAAGCGATTGTAAATGAGGTTTTTGAGTTGTATGATAGATACGGCAACGAAGACTACATCGGAGAACCCGTTTCACAAATCGAACACATGTCGCAGGCGGCTGCGTTAGCGATGAAGGAGGGATACGATGACGAAGTTATTCTGGCTGCCTTCTTTCATGATATCGGGCATATTTGTGTAAGTCGAAACAAAGAGAATGACATGGGCGGCTTCGGAACAAAAAGCCATGAAAAAATAGGGGCTGATTTTTTGCGCGAGAAAGGGTTTTCTGAACGTATTGCCAAATTGGTTGAAAATCACGTACAGGCAAAAAGATATTTAACCTTTAAGCAACCCGACTATTTCTTGAACCTTTCAAAGGCCAGTAAGAAAACACTGGAGCTACAAGGGGGCGTGATGAACGAGTGTGAAGCTGTTGCATTCGAAAAAGACCCACTTTTCGCTACCAGCATAAAAATGAGGTACTGGGATGAGCAAGCGAAAGAGTTAGATACCCCGCTAGTCGACTTGGAAAAAATAAAAGCCAGAGCACTTCATGCCCTAGCTTTTTCAACAAACTATTATTAGAACTATTGAATTGGAACTCCGATTGGGTCAAATTTCACGGTGTCGTCCAATCTAAAATTACCGTTCCTGCCTGTCGTTACGTAGCCAAAGCTGCCCACGCCAAAACCGACTGCAGCCTCTCTGGCCACGCCACCATATTGGTTATTAATAGAATAATATTGTACCCACCGATCGGTCGTTGGATTGTATTGCCATACATCGGCCAATGGGGACCCATTGACACCTCCACCAACAATATAGCCAAACCCATCAATAGTAAATGTCGAAGCTAGCTCCCTTGCTGTAGGCTGATCTATCTTGTTTCCGCTTTCGTCTCGCTGATTGAGTGAAAGCTTTTGAGTCCACGTATCATTAGTAGGGTCATACTGCTCCACATTGCGAATGGTTTGCGCATTGTTTGTACCTCCTACTACATATGCAAAATTGCCGATCGTCATCACAAAAGCATTCACCCTCTTAAATGAAACTCCCGTGCGCTGTTCCCACGTGTTTGTTGTCGGCTTATACTCCCACAAGTCGTTGGTCGCATTTGAGCCAACTGTAGTTCCTGCACCCACAAATCCACGATTGCTGATAGAAAATGCAATGCAACCGTATCTGCCAGTTTCTGTAATAGGGTCGCCAAAATCTTTCACCTGCCTCCAGGTTCCAACTCCACTATTTCCGGCAGGATCAAACTCCCAGAAATCTTTTAGCCTATTGCTCGTTGTGCCGATGCCTGTGCCTACATAGCCCTTTCCAGCGATAACAAAGGCTACTGCGCCACTTCTTGCCGGACCGGGAAAATCTGCTTTCTTAATCCAACCATTTTTAATAGGATCGAATTGCCACCAATCATTTAGACGTTTACCTTCCGAATCAAACCCACCACCTACATAGACCTTTCCATCAATTAAGAAAGAGGCTGCTCCGCTCCTGCCCGATCCGCTAAAGTTTGCAACCTGCGACCAGTTCCCTGGTTTCGCAACCGTTGGTGTTGAGGATGAACCCCCGCACGAGGAAAGGGTAAGTGCAAAAAAGCTCACTAAACTTATCGCCAAAAAATAAAATAGGTGTTTCACAGTGCTATTAGTTTTGTACATACGAATAATTGATTTTTAACTTGATTTTATGTTGCAAATTTCGTTGATCGCCTAATACCACCCGGTTTACTTCAGAATAATAAATAGGCGGAGCTACTGCAATAATCAATGGCGTAATAGTGCTGAGACTGGAGACCAACTCACTTCCCAAGAAATTGACCAACGGGAAAGAGTATTTCGTATTTACTCCGTATTCAAAATCATATAAAATGTTTGCAGAGAGGTAACCCGATCGATCAATTGCAGGCGCACGATTTAGAACAACATTCGATTGATCTGTAATAAACAACGCCAAAGAATTGGGTACCCTCAAGCTGGTAGAGTAAGTATTTTGTACTGGCACAATTTCTAACGAAGCATTAATTAAAACAAAGTTCTTTTCAGAAAAGAAACCCTTCAAAGTTGGGAATTCAACTTTAGTAGCCAATCCTATTCCCGATTGAACAAAAGTAGTATTTCCCGTAAGGCTAGATGAAATCGAGCTGCGGCCTGTTAACGCAGCAAGTGGAGTGGCACTCCGATCGCTTTGTATACTATTGAACTGCGCGGAAGCATTTCGGATCGGAAAATCGAAATAGGTTTGTTGTAACAAATCACCAAATAGCTTTTTATAATAAAGCCTAATCTTTACCTTATTAGCTCGAAAACCAACCACGCTTCCATTTCCTGAGGCGTCTGTGACTAAATGAAGGCCATTAAAAAAATCTGTTATAAAAGTATTTGGATTTGAAAAATAAGAGTTTGTTGTCCCTGCAATCGCATCCGCTTGTGCCAAATCAAACCAATTCTTTCCAAACGCTGCCGGTAGCTTGATGTAAAGTGAGTCCCTGTTTGGTGAGAACTTTACACTAGCCGTTGTGATCGGAACAGGATTAAAGTTGGCTTGACTAGTGTTGTAAATTGCCGACTGAGTGGCAGCTACAAAAAAAGAAATGTTATCATCTATTCTGTATGGCAACGGGGTTCTCAGACGCGGGATACTAGTCATTTGATGAATCTGAATAGTCTGCGTTTGAGTGGTGTCTCCGTAAAAATATTTTGAATAAGGAAGAACGAGGCCGATAGAATCAAATGAACTATTTTGATCAGGCGCAAATGAGCCCGAATAGCCGACTTGAAAATAGGTAGAAGCAGAAACCTTTCCCAGATAAGCATCTTGATAACGACCGAGCATTAGCTGGTTGGTCCCTGTCGTAGGAAGTGAATCAACCAAGATGGTGGAGGTTACTACTGAAAAGGTATCTACGAAAACCGTTCTCAAACTGCTTTTGCCGAAGTTTTGATCTCCCTTTAAAATGCCTGGGTCCTCACAGCTGATTAAAAACAACACAAAGATGACAAAAGCGTAACCGAGAAACGGTTTACCCACTAAAATAGCCTTGCTTGCACGTTTACTAACCACCTTCACTAAGACTATTTGATTAACCGGAAAGTTTTACAATTCTAAACTAATTAACAGCGGAACAATTAAAATATTGCACCGCGATGTAAAGTGGGCTTGGAGGGATTCAAACCCCCAACCTTCTGATCCGTAGTCAGATGCTCTATTCAGTTAAGCTACAGGCCCAAATAATATCTCTTTATAAACTCTTTGCCAGAACCGCCTTTCAAATATTTCTCTCGTTCTCTGGCCTGAACTCGTGTTTCAAAATTCTCGACAAAAACCAACTCCCACGGAGCATAAAA
>JAJTGQ010000005.1 GCA_021299455.1 Flammeovirgaceae bacterium
CGATTGTCAACAAGATGGCCTTGGCTTTGTTGGACAAAGAGAAATCCACCAAAATGTCCAAACGATCAAAACGGTTGACCGCTGCATTGGATGATGATTACAGAAGTTTGGTGCTAAAATGTTAAAAGCGATTTCCCTGGGCACGTTACGAAGTGGTACATCGTGATTATCGAGGGTGTTGATTTGAAATGTTACCGACTGGGTGGTGGCAAAGTTAAAATTCGCAAGGGAAATGTCTGTGGAATCAGGTTTCCCATCGTGCGCGATTTCCCTTACGCATGCGGCACAAAGGACGGATAAAGAAAGAAGTAATAATTTTTTCATGCTACTTGGTTGCTTATTTAGATGGCCGCAAAGTAGCTGATGCCGTAAGCCGCGCACGAATTATTCGACAAAGCAGATGCTTCTATCGACTAATTGCTTTGTTAATTAGACGAAAGATTAGAAGAAACTCAGTTGATTCATCAATAAATTGCGATAGGAGTCTCCTATCGGAATCAATTTTTTCCCGATAATGATAACCGTTTCTTCTATAGCATTTATTTTGTCGATCCGCACAATATGCGAGCGATGCACTCGCACAAATTCATCTACTGGAAGTTTGGCTTCCATTCCTTTCATTGTGCCGTGAACAATGTAGCGGTCTTTTTCTGTATAGATATTTACATAATCGCCATACGCTTCTACGTAGTTGATGGCCGAAAGACTTAGGTTGATCAATTGATTATTTGCTTTTATAAACATGCTGTCGTTTATCGGCTTGGCAGTGACCGCCAATTTACTTTCGATTCGGTTCACGGTTTTTAGAAATCGTTCCAGCGAAACAGGCTTTAGTAAAAAGTCAGTAACCTCTACTTCAAATGCTTCTAGCGCGTATTTTTCTTTTGAAGAAGAAATGATGATCTCTGGCCTCTTAGTAAGCGTGCGTATAAAATCTAAACCGGATAGTTCGGGCATTTCCACATCCACGAAGATTAAATCCACCGGATTGCTTTGTAGAAAGTATCGCGCTTCTAAAGCGGAGCTGAAAGAGCCTTTCAGTTCCATAGATGGAACGCGCTTGGTCAACGTTTCCAATGCCAAACGTGACATATTATCATCATCAATAATGGCGCAGGTTATCATAGTACTTTTGTTTTAGTAAGTGAAGCCATTCGCTTTTGAATGTTTTCTAGTCGTACTTCCAGCTCCTCGGGATTGAAAGGTTTTATCAGATAGTCATCAGCACCGGCACGCAGTGCTACGATTCGGTCATTACTGGTATCATTTCCGGATAAAACTAAAATCGGGATCTGATGCCATTTGGTAGATGCGCGCAACTCGCGAATAAGCGATAGTCCATCCATGCCTTCCATGGAAATGTCGACCACCATCGCTTGCGGCTTACTCAACTTCAACATTTCTAATGCTTGTTCGCCATTTTCGGCAAGCAACACTTCGTATTGCTTTTTAAAGTACGCTGCCAGTAGCAGGCGCAAGGCAGGCTCATCATCAACTACCAATAAATAAGGCTTAATTTGATCTGTAGATTTCATTTTAGTCTGGATTTTAATTCGGGGATTTCGTTATTCATACTTTCAATCAATACTTCTGCTTGCGCCAGTAAACTGGCCATTTGATCAACATCTTTTCCTTCTCGCGAAATGCTCTCCAACGATCCGGCAATTTCTTTCAACTCATTCACACCCAAGTAGGCACCTTGTGGCTTGAATGAATGTGCTACTTTCGCCAGTGAATTGAAATTTTTAGAAATAAAATCTGTCTTAGCCCGTGCCAAAAATTGAACTGATTGTTTCTCGAACAGACTAAGCATTTCATTGGCAAATGATTGATCGCCTGGCGCAATTTGAGTGAGATAGTTCAAATCAATAAGTTTATTGGAAACACGAATACCCGCTTTTTGTTTTGCAACCGTACCCGTTTTCACTGAAAGCAGTTTACTGATTTTAGCATGAAGCTCTTCTACTTTAAATGGTTTGGATATGTAGTCATTCATTCCAATTTCTTTCACTCGCTGTTCCGGATTATAAAGCACCGAAGCGGTCATGGCCATAATGGGAACGCTGCACTTGGGTTCAGCTAATGTTGATCGAATAAGGCGGGTCGCCTCCAGCCCATCCATAATCGGCATTTGCACATCCAATATCACTAGATCAAACGAATGCTTCTTTAGTTGGTTCAAAGCTTCCTGGCCATTTTCAACCAGCGTTACATTCAAATCCCATTTATTCAAAGTGTTGCGCACAACCAATTGATTGATTTTATTGTCTTCGGCAACCAGCACTCGTTTATTTTTAGAAGAACCGAGTGCACTGAATGGACTTGAAGTAGGAACTATATCTTCGATCGCATGCGCGGCAGGCTTAAATGGTAAGACTACTACAAACGAAGAGCCAACTCCCAGTTCGCTATCGACCAAAACATTTCCTTTCATCAGCGAAGTCAGTTCTCTAACGATACTCAATCCCAATCCTGTGCCTCCGTATTGAATCGAAATCTGGTTATTTGCCTGTGTAAAGCTCTCGAAAATACTTTCTAACTTTTCTTTCGCAATACCAATGCCTGTGTCGCGTACAGCAAACTCAATCACGTATTCTTCTTGTCTTTTTTGCGCATGACACGCCAGTGTTACACTTCCTTCGGTTGTAAATTTGATTGCGTTCGAAATCAAGTTCATTAATATCTGATTGACACGAACGACATCACCCACTAACCAATTGGGAAGTGCCGCGTCTAGTGATACAAGCAATTTGATTCCTTTATGATTCGCTAGAGGATTTAACCCATCTACCAACGTAGTGATCAATGACTTTAAACTAAAGGGTTGATCAGCAACTTGCAGTTTGCCCGCTTCGATTTTAGCCAGGTCAAGAACGTCATTGATAAGCGAAAGCAAATGTTCGCCCGATGCTCGGATACCTTTGATGTATTGATTGTTGGTTGCACTGAGTTCAGATGCGGATATCAGATTGGCAAGTCCCAACACACCGTTGATAGGCGTGCGCAATTCATGACTCATGTGTGCCAAAAATTCTTGTTTGGCTTTCATAGAAGTCTCTGCTTCCCTTTTTGCATTTAGTAGCTCCGCTTCATTTTGTTTACGTGCAGTAATATCGTGATACACCCACATGTGCCCCTTGTATTGCTCGTCTACATAAATAGGCACATAGTCACGATCAAATACACGACCATCTACCAATTTTAATTCATCACCCGATACATTTTTACGTTCGATCAATAAGTGATTGATGCGAGTAACAAAACCTTCGGGGTCAGCAAAATATCCTTTGCTTTGTTCAGCAGACTGACTGCAATCTGCACCTACCATCATCTCAGGTGTGGCAGGAATTCCAAACATGGAGCAAAACAATTGATTGGTTAAAACAATCTTTCGATTTTCATCTTCAACTAACACACCGGCATGCATCGTTTGCAATAACCGGCTCAAGCGAGCAGAAGTAGATTTGATCAGAGACTCTTCTTTCTTACGAAGTGAGATATCGCGAATAATGGCGCTAAAAATATATTCGCCATCAATCTTTGTTTCTCCGAATGAAATTTCTAGAGGCACTTCATGTTGATCGCGATGCAAACCGGGCAACTCAAGACCAATCCAGCTATGTAGTTTACGTGTGCCGGTGGCTACATAATTCGCCATGGCTTTTTCGTGAAGAGCTCGTAAGTAATCCGGAATAATCAAGTGTAACTTTTCGCCTTCCAATTCTTGCTTGGTGTATCCAAATATTTTCTCGGCTACTTCATTGACAAACAAAATAGTGCCGGAACGATCTACCGTGATTACCACATCCGAAATGGTATCAACAATAATGCGCTTAAGCGCTTCCGATTTTTGTAATTCTTTGCGAATGGCTTTGGCTTCGGTCACATTTCGAACCAGTGCCAAACACTCGTCATTGTTCATGTAAACAATGCGAGCTTCAAAAAAGAGTTGCTGACTTTTGTGCTGAGACGTGTGCTCAAAAGTTACCAATTCTTGGGTGGCAATCGATTTTAAAAAATTCTGATGATACAGACTTACGAGCTGCGATTCTATAATAGTTTCTATAGGTCGAACTTTTCCGCTTTTGCTCACCACGAATAAGTGATTATCCTTTTGACGGATTCTAAAAATCGAATCCGGAATGGCTTTGAGAACAGTAGTTTGGGCTTGCTCTTTCTCGCGTAGTTTTTTTATGAGGGTTGTATTATTGAGCGCAAGAGAAGCATACGAAGCAAGAAACTCGGCTGTCTCAAATTCATCGTCCGAAAAGGCAGAATCGGAAATTCGATTAATAACCAATGCTCCCCAGCTCTTATCTCCTTGTTTTAATGGAAATATCATCAACTGTTCTTTCGGCATTAATACATTGGGTGGGTAAAGAGTGCGCTTATCCAAATGCGCATTTTCAATTCGTTCAGCTACTCCAATCGCCAGCACATCTCCTATAATGCCACAACCTATAGGAATTGACCAAGCACTTAAATCCGGGTTTGATACGGTTGGCCCTTCTACAATGATTGGCCGCAACAGATTCTCTTCCGGTATGGCCAGATATACAGCCATCGTATCGTAGTGCATTAATTTACACAGACCTTGCACCAAGCTTTGAGTTACCGCGCTTTCCTCTTCAGCGGCAATCATTTTACGGGAGATCGTCAGAATCTCTTGGCGTTTGTTAGCAAAAAGGGAGTTAGCATTCATTGTGAGATCGTCTCCTTGCAAAGTGCGTGCGAGCAACTGGGTAAGGCTATAAAAAGAGTGAATTAACCGAATCATGCCACCAATTGGTCGAAAAACAACAGTTTTCGATGAAGCCGCCAATACATTTGTTTCTTTGGCAAGCAAAATAAGCAATCAACTGTTCCAGTTTGGGAAAAAAATCTAAAATGGGAGAAGTTGGCAGTCTATGCCTCTTAAACTAAAAGTTATCAAATGAAGTTCGGTTTTTATCTAATGTGTGCAGTGGTTGTTCATGCTTATGGGGGATATGTGCTGCTGGGTGTCTTTTTCAACCGTTTCACTAAACTTTTTAAACATGAAGATTGAAAAAGTAGCATTGGTGGTAGCTTGTTACAATGAGCAGCCTATTTTAAAGGAAAAAATCCAGAATTGCCTGGCACTGAGTTATCCAGAAGAAAAATTAGATATCGTTTTTGTGACGGATGGTTCAACCGATGGCTCGACTGACATGCTGATGCAATATCCTCGCCTCACAGTTTTTCATGAACCGAAGCGAGCTGGCAAGCGGATCGCCATTGAACGTATCATGCCAATGATAGATGCACCTATCATCGTCCTCACCGATGCCAACAGTATGCTCAACAGCGAAGCTCTGAATGAAATTGTGAAACACTATCATGACCCTAAAGTAGGCGCGGTAGCGGGCGAGAAAAAAGTATTAGCGATCGGTACAGGTGCTGGCGAGGGTTTATATTGGCGATATGAGTCATTTTTAAAAAAAGTAGACAGCCATCTTTTTTCAGTGGTAGGTGCTGCCGGTGAGCTATTTTCCTTTCGTAAGGAATTGTTTGTACCGTTGCCTTCGCAAACCATTATTGAAGATTTCGCTTTGTCACTCTCCATTGTTGAGCGTGGTTTCAAAGTAGCTTATGAGCCGAATGCATGGGCAGAAGAAAAACCATCTTCAAACATGGCCGAAGAATGGAAGCGTAAAGTGCGAATTTGTGCCGGGGGCTTTCGCGAAATAGTGAGTTATGCACGGCTGTTTAACGTGATCAAATATCCGTGGCTTAGTTACCTACTGATTTCGCATCGCGTGTTGCGATGGGCGGTGGTTCCATTTATACTTCCGCTCTTGCTACTAGCAACCTATTTCTTAGCGAATACCGATAAGATGTTTCAGCTCTTTTTTGCTTTGCAAATAATAACTTACTTGTTGGCTTTGGTTGGCGTAGGGCTGCGTCACCAGACCAAGCTTCCTTTTTTTATTGGTATTCCCTTTCAGTTTGTGATGATGAATGCCGCAGCTTACGTAGGTCTCGTTCACTATTTACGCGGAGTTGATCATGGCGTCTGGAAAAAAATAAAGCGTGTTGAGTAAAACTCGACACGCTTTTTAAGCTCTTTTTTCTTAAAATTATCCGTTCATAGATATCAAAAACTCCTCGTTGTTGCGGGTGCCCTTCATTTTTGATTGTAGGAATTCCATCGCCTCAACCGGATTCATATCAGCCATGAACTTCCTCAAAATCCAAACACGCTGAAGCTCTTCTTCCTTCATCAACAAGTCTTCACGTCTTGTTCCCGAGGCCGGGACATCGATGGCTGGATAAACTCGTCTGTTAGAAAGCTTGCGGTCAAGCACCAATTCCATGTTGCCTGTTCCTTTGAACTCTTCAAAAATTACCTCGTCCATTTTCGATCCTGTGTCAATCAAGGCAGTGGCAATGATTGTCAATGATCCGCCATTTTCAATTTTACGAGCAGCCCCGAAAAAGCGTTTTGGCTTATGCAAGGCATTGGCATCTACACCTCCAGAAAGAATCTTTCCCGAAGAAGGAACCACCGTGTTATAAGCTCGGGCTAAACGCGTAATCGAATCTAACAAGATCACTACATCGTGACCGCACTCAGTCATCCGTTTTGCTTTTTCCAATACAATGCTGGCGACCTTTACGTGTCTTTCAGCTTGTTCATCGAAGGTAGAAGCAATTACTTCTGCCCTAACGCTGCGTGCCATATCGGTTACCTCTTCCGGGCGTTCATCGATAAGCAACACCAGCAAATACACCTCGGGGTGATTTTCCGCAATGGCATTGGCAATATTTTTCAACAAAACCGTCTTACCGGTTTTAGGCTGCGCGACAATCATACCACGTTGTCCTTTTCCGATAGGTGAAAAAAGATCCATGATTCGCATGGACATATTATCGTGTGTGGTGCTCAATTTCAATTTTTGCTCCGGAAAAAGGGGTGTCAAATATTCAAATGCCACACGGTCGCGAATCTCTTCTGTTGTTTTGCCGTTGACGCTATCCACTTTCAGCAAGGCAAAATATTTTTCGCCTTCTTTTGGTGGACGAATTTGGCCGCGAACCGTATCGCCTAACTTTAAACCAAATAGTTTTATCTGCGAGGGTGACACATAAATATCATCCGGGCTAGCCAAGTAGTTATAATCTGAAGAGCGTAGGAATCCATATCCGTCTTGCATAATTTCAAGAACACCTTCATTGGAAACAACGCCATCAAAATCTTTTACCAGATTTTCACGTCTTGGCTGATGCTGCTGATTGGACTGTTGGTTTGGATGAGATGGTCTATCTTCTCGTCTTTCTTGTTGTGAAGGGGTTTCTACATTACCCGATGGGGCCTCAGTAGGCTGCTCTTCAAAACTAGTAGCGCGCTGATCAATTTGAAAATCCAACGTTTTAAGCATCTCTTCACTGCTCACCCCTTCATTTCCATTTTCCGGTTGCACTTCCGCAGGAGCGGGCGCGACATTCTCGCGTTTGCGAGGCCTCATTTTACGTTCTGGATCACCTCCTTCACTTGATTTTTTAGGCGCGGGAGAACTGCCTGCACCGGTTACTGCCTGCAGGTCTAGTATCTTATAGACTAATTCTTCTTTTGCCAATTTCTTAGCATTTTTTACACCGAGGCCCTCGGCTAATTCCTTAAGCTCAGAAATGAGCTTATCATTGAGTTCATCAATTGTGTGCATGTAGGATCAAATAGATAGGTTAGAGAACAAAAAATATATTTTTAATGAAAATGCTGATAGACAGCGACAGACAAAACATTATACCACTATAGACTTAACTAAGAAATAAAGTACCAGAATATTTATTGATTGATAGTCAGCGAGACCGCATTGACCCTGCAAGTATAAAGCAAAATTTGAATACTATCAAATCAGCTCAAAATTTATTGGCTATTTTTGGCCTCTTAATCGATAGATATGTTGCAATTACAAGTATTACGGGAAGAAACAGACCGCGTGCTAGACGGTCTGGCGAAAAGGAATTTCAAAGATGCCGAAGAGTTAGTGCTGAAAGCACTAGAATTAGATAAGAGCAAGCGATCTATTCAAACCGATACACAGGAGCGAGAAACCCAATCCAATCAAGATTCAAAAAAGATTGGTGAATTGATGAAGGCAGGAAAGGCTGAAGAAGCGACTCAACTGCGTAATCAAGTGACACAGGCAAAGCAAATCATCAAAGACAACTTATCTAGGTTAGAGTCTGTTGAAAAGGATCTACAACAAGTGTTGTATAAAATCCCCAACGTACCGGCTGCAAAAGTACCAGCTGGCAAAAGTGCAGAAGATAATATTTATGAACAACAAATTGGGCAAACGCCTAATCTGGGTGCGGACGCTCAACCTCATTGGGAGCTGATAAAAAAATATGACATCATAGATTTTGAGTTGGGCGTAAAGATTGCAGGTGCTGGGTTTCCTGTTTATAAAGGCAAGGGTGCAAAACTTCAGCGCGCATTAATCAACTTTTTTTTAAGTGAAGCGGACAAAGCTGGCTACACCGAGATGCAGCCTCCTATTGTGGTCAACGAAGCATCTGGGTATGGAACTGGTCAACTTCCGGATAAAGAAGGGCAGATGTATTTTATCAATGAGGATGGCTTGTATTTAATCCCCACTGCAGAAGTACCTATCACTAATCTCTATCGAGATGTGATGTTAAGTGAAGATGAGTTACCGGTAAAAAATGCAGGCTATACACCTTGCTTTAGACGAGAAGCTGGCAGTTGGGGTGCTCATGTACGTGGATTAAACCGACTTCACCAGTTTGACAAAGTAGAAATTGTTCAAATCAGTAAACCAGAAAATTCTTACCCATTATTGGAAGAGATGAGCCAGCATGTAGCCGGACTGCTCGAAAAATTAGAGTTGCCCTACCGGAGATTGTTACTATGCGGTGGCGATATGGGCTTCAACTCTGCTATGACCTATGACTTCGAGGTTTTCTCAGCCGCTCAGCAGCGCTGGCTGGAGGTAAGCTCCGTTAGTAATTTCGAAGCTTTTCAAGCCAACCGTCTAAAATTGCGCTATAAGAACAAAGAGGGCAAAACACAACTGCTTCACACCTTAAACGGAAGTGCATTGGCACTTCCACGAATTGTGGCCGCTATTTTGGAAAACAATCAGACAAAAGAGGGAATTAAGATTCCAAAAGCATTGGTGCCATGGACAGGGTTTGAATGGATAGATTAAGAATTTACTTTTTGTTTAAGCTGCATTTCGTATAACTTTACCGTTTGTGGATCCAATTGAAAAAAATGAGTATCCAATACTTGGGAAAGCTCCAATTGTATTGGCCATTCTACAAATTCAATATCGCTTGAAGCAAGATGTTAGCAATGCTTCGTTTGCTAAAATTCATTCTTTGATAAAAGAAAAGTATCCTATTCTGAATGAGAGTAGCTCAGCTCAATTGCAGGTTAACCCAAAAGACGTTAACACTCCTGTTTCTTTAAAGTACCTCCGAAGTGACGGCTACAATTTTTCCACAAAAGATGGTATTAAGAGTTTCTCAATATCAAATACAGCGTTTACTTATCAAATGGGCTCGCCTTATAATTCATGGGCAGAATTTAGTAAAGAAGCATTAGAAGTTTGGAAGATTTGCGGCCTAGAACAAAAAATTGAGATTGTTTTAAGGCATTCGATACGATATGTAAATGCTTTTGAAATAAAAGAAGAAACTGGAATTGTTGAGCCATCCGACTATTTTAATAGTTTTCTGGTTGTCGATCAAAAGTATCCAAATTATAACAGATATATGTTTCAGTACACAGTTCCTCTTGAGCCGTCTGGAATTATTTCGCATATTGGAATGGAAATACGCGAAAGTTTTACAAATGTTTTTCCTTTTGTTTTTGACATTGACGTAATTGATATGAAAAATGTCGAATACGATCCAATCAAATTAAAATCATCTTTTGACAAACTGAGAGAATACAAAAATTCAATCTTTTTTAACACACTGAAAGAAAGAACTATTCAAATATTCAAGTAATTTTTTTAATAGCTATGGCTTTAATCAGCGGGTATCACCAGTCTCTAGAAAGAAATGTTAAAACGGAAGTTGTTCTAGATAAAATAAAAATGGACTCCCGAAACGGAAGCTTTTTGAAGGACTATATCAATATCGAACAACTAAGAGCTTACACACCCGCAACTACATACGATGTCTATTTAGAAACTAAATTAAGGCAGCTTACTAGCAAACTGTTTTCAGAGATTTCAGTTAATTCTGCAGCAAGAGACATTGTCCAAAATAAACAATTCAAAGAAATAGTTGCATATGGAGAAGCAATTGTCCCTCACATTTTAAACTCTTTGAAGAGGGAACCCAGTATTTTAATTTGGGCTTTAAACTCTATTCTTAAGTCAAAAATCTCAAACAAACCGCTTTCCATTCAAGAAGCAAGTAATGAATGGATTAAATGGGGTAAAAATATTCACCTAGTATGACTTTACCGTCTTTGAGAGGTGAACTTCACTTGTTCCCTAATCTCATTGAACATTCAAATTTTTGTTTCAAAAGCCCAATTGATCAAAAGTATAATTGTATTGCTTGGGCAATTATCAAAAATAATGTTTGGGTAGAACCCACGGATGGGAATTTTGACGGAATCTTTTGGCCGGAGCTGGTACCTAAAGGTTTTTCCCATGATCACCTAATACAATTGTTCACTTTTTTCGAATATCGTGCTTGCGATGATTCAGGTTTTGAAGAAGGATTCATGAAAGTCGCACTTTATGGAACAGGCGAAATATGGTCTCATGCTTCTCGTCAACTGGTCAATGGAAAGTGGACGAGCAAGATGGGCGTCTGTGAGGATATTGAGCATGAATCACCTTATGATTTAGAGGGAGCAGGTTATGGTAAGGTTTACCAATTGATGAAGCGCGCGAATTCATCATATAAGCTGGCTAAAAATCAAAAAACAAAGTAATTGCTCTTTACTTTTTTCTAAAAAAATATATTTTTGCACCTCGAAATGGGATTGAATAATCTGTCAATCTCCAATTAAAAAATTGTATGGACATTAAAATTGAAAACCTCTCTAAGCGGTATGGTCCTCAGCGGGCCGTAGATAACATATCGTTTGAGGTAAAAGCCGGAGAAATCCTAGGCTTTTTGGGGCCGAATGGAGCCGGCAAAAGCACTACCATGAAAATGATCACGGGCTATCTCTCAGTCGGTGATGGAACTATTTTCATTGGTGGAAAAAAGTTGCAGGAGTCAGGGGACGAAATCAAACGACACATTGGCTATCTGCAAGAAAACAATCCACTCTACCTGGACATGCCGGTGATTGAATACCTAGGTTTCTGCGCTGCTTTGCAGGGGGTGGAGAAAGGTATGATCAACGAACGTATCCGCAAAATGGTGAGCGTGTGTGGCCTCAATGCTGAAAAACATAAAAAAATTGGTGAGCTATCGAAAGGGTATCGTCAACGGGTAGGGCTCGCACAGGCGTTAATCCACGATCCGGAAATATTGGTGCTAGACGAGCCGACTACCGGCCTCGACCCCAATCAAATTGTGGAAATCCGAAAATTGATTCGCGAAATAGGAAAAGAAAAAACGGTTATTCTCAGCACACACATCCTACCGGAAGTGGAGGCGACCTGCGATCGAATCCTCATTATTAACAAAGGAAGAATTGTGGCCGATGGCACGTCTGAAACATTGCGCAAGCAGGCTACTGGAACGGAATTACTAAAAGTCAGGATTGAGGACGGATCCGCGGCTGAAATTCAGAAAGCATTGGTTCAGTTGAGCAATGTGTCAAAAGTAGACCTTACTGATGTTGCCATGAATCGATTTGAAATTCAAAGCAAATCGGGATTGTCATCTACCCGAGCGGTATTTAGACTTTGCGCAGAAAAAAATTGGGTGATCACCGAAATGATTCCGCTGGAAACCCGGTTGGAAGATGTATTCAGAAACTTAACGATGAATTGAGATGAGAACGATTTGGATCATTGCACAAAAAGAGTTGGGATCATTTTTTGATTCCCTAATCGCCTATATATTATTGACGTTGTTTCTGGGATTCAGCGGGTTCTTTACATGGATGTATGGCAACGATATCTTTTTAGTCGGGCAGACTACGTTGCGTGGATTTTTCAATATTGCCTATTGGTCGCTCTTCTTTTTTATTCCAGCGCTCACTATGCGTTTGCTGGCCGAAGAAAGAAAGACAGGTACTATTGAATTGTTATTGACCAAGGCAGTTACCGACCGGCAAGTAGTAATTGGTAAATTTTTGGCCGCCTTACTATTGGTTGTTGTTGCACTGGTGTTTACCCTTCCCTATGTAATCACGTTGGCAAATATTGGTAATCTTGATCAGGGCGAAGTAATTTGCGGGTATCTAGGTCTGCTGCTGATTAGCGCAAGTTATGTGAGCATTGGATTGTATGCGAGCAGCATTACCAATAACCAAATTGTTGCATTTCTGACGGCTTTATTCATTGGTCTTTTCTTTCACATCATATTTGGCGTGTTAGCCAGTAATGTGCAGGGTATTGTTGGCGAGATTTTTAATCAGCTTAGTTTGTCTACTCATTTTGAGAGTATCTCCAGAGGAGTAGTCGATACGCGTGATTTGATCTATTTTATTTCAATTGTATGTGTGGGGTTGCTCTTGTCCGAGTCATCGCTCACTAAAAGAAACCTTTCTTAAGTTGAACTGTTATGCACAAGAAATTATATACCAGCCTAGGACTACTTCTACTCATCATCGTTGCCATCAATTTTGTTAGCAATGAATTTCATTTGCGTTTTGATTTTACTGAAGATGGTGAGTACACACTCAGTGAAGCAACCAGCGAAATCATCGATGACCTGGAAGATCCTGTCACCGTAAAAGCCTACTTCTCTCAAAACCTTCCACCCGATGTAGCTAAAACGCGTCAGGATTTTCAGGAAATGCTAATTGAATATTCGAATCGATCAAATGGAAAAGTGGTGTATGAGTTCATTAATCCAAGCGAAAAAGAATCCATCGAACAGGAGGCGAACAAAAATGGCATTCGCACTGTGATGATCAACGTGCGAGAGAAGGATCAAGTAAAACAGCAAAAAGCATTTATGGGTGCTTTGGTTTTACTGGGTTCCGGTCAAGAAGTGATTCCCTTCATTCAGCCGGGAGCAGCCATGGAATATGCGTTATCAACTGCTATCAAAAAATTGTCTGTTAAAGAAAAACCGATCATTGACTTTTTGCAGGGACACGGAGAACCCACTCTTGACGAGTTAGCCCAAGCTCGGCAAAGTCTTGATATCTTGTACACGACTCAAGCAGTAACGCTCAGTGATACAACGGATATTGCTCCCACAGCAAAAACACTTGTGATCATTCGCCCAACGGACACAATTCCATCTTCTCATTTTCAGAAGATAGAAAGCTTTGTTGCCCGAGGGGGACGTGTGCTGGTCGCTATCAATCGTGTAGACGGTAACTTTCAAAATGCAACTGGAAGCGCTGTGAATACTGGACTAGAGCAATGGCTACTTGCGAAAGGAATTGAAGTTGAAGACAATTTTGTGATCGACACAAAATGTGGGTCGGTGACGATGCAACAACAAACTTCGTTCGGTATGTTGCAGCAACAGATTCAATTCCCCTACATCCCTGTGGTCTCCCGATTCTCCAATCATCCATCCGTCAAAGGCATCGAAAGCGTTATCCTTCAGTTTGCCAGTTCCATTAAATACACAGGGGATACGACTAAAAAGTTTACAGCCCTCGCTTTCTCTTCTGAGCAATCGAATGCTTTCCGGTCACCCGTTTACTTTGAACTACAAAAACAATGGACACAAAATGATTTTCCACAAAACGGGTTAGTGCTGGCCGCAGCCGTTGAGGGAAAGTTATCAGGTAATTCACGGACAAAAATGATTGTGATTGGTGATGGCGACTTCCCGATCAACGGATCGGCTGACAAAGCCAGACAACTTTCGCCTGACAACATCAATCTTCTGGTAAATGGAATTGACTGGCTATCGGATGATACGGGATTGATTTCTTTGCGAACAAAAGGTGCTACCTCACGCCCGATTGAGGCGCTGGAAGACTCCACCAAGACTTTGTTAAAGTATGGAAATTTCTTTTTGCCCATTTTACTGGCACTGGGCTACGGTATCTATCGTTCACAGCGCAATAAAATGAGACGTTACAAATGGATGAGTGAGAATTATGAAGAAGCTTAACAACAAAATTTTATTCGGAGTTTTAATTGGACTGGCTGCCATTTTTGCTTTATCGCGCGTCTTTAGAGCCTCTAAGCGTCAAAGCAATCTGCGCACAGAATTACTGAAGATTGATACCGCTGCAGTAAACAAGGTGCTGCTGTTTGCCGCAGTGGAGAAGGGCAAGGAGATTGCTCTTAATCGAGAAGGGAACAAATGGATTGCAAAAAAGGAAAAAAGCACCGCTCGCACAGAACAAGGATCGGTCAACAATGCAATTGCAACGTTGGCCAACTTAAAACCGTTGCGACTGATTACGAAGAAAAAAGAAAAATGGAATGACTATAGTGTGGGCGATTCCGGTACCCGAGTTCAATTATACAAAGGAGACGTGGTGCTTGCTGACATGCATGTGGGGCGCGTTGGTTTCAATCAATCATCGGATGGTCAATTCAATCCGGGCGGAATTTTTACTTATGTGCGGCTAACAAACGAAAACGAAGTATATGCGGTGGAGGGATTTTTGGAATCTTCGTTCAATAGAAGCTATAAGGACTGGCGCGACAAATCATTTTTGCGAGTTACGAAAGAACAAATTACAGAAGTCCAATTTTTGTATCCGGCAGATAGCAGTTTTGTGCTGACCAAAAAAGACAAAAGCTGGTGGATTGGTAGCGACCAGGCTGACTCGACAAAAGTGAATAGCTATTTGTCTCAATTAGAATTTAAGAATGCCAACGATTTTGCAGATGAATTTTTGGCGATGGGCAAAGGAGATGTATCGATCCAGTTGAGAGGCGCACCCGGTGTGATTGCTAATGTTGAGGGCTGGAAAAGGCCGACTGATTGGGTGTTAAAATCATCGTGGCAGCCTGCAGTATATTTCTCTTCTGAAAATTCCGGATTGGTCAAAACGCTTTTCGAGCCAAGAAAAAATTTCTTGATAGACAAGAAGTAAAACAGTGTATGCTTTAAAGGATGGCCATTCAGTTCGGCTCAATGTTATCGAAGCCAGAGAATACACTCATTTTAAAATGGCATCAGTATTTCTCCAACCTACATAGTTCCCTAATTGTGTCTTTAAGTCATCGTCTCCGCCATAGACAACTATTAGATTGTCAACGGCTTCATTGCTCAGGTGCTGCCAGTATTGAAGATTTGAAAAGTAACTACTGTTGCGTGTCTTGCCCGATTTTATTTCAATAGGTACCAACTGGCTATCGTGCTCAATTAGCAAGTCAATTTCCTTTCGATCCTTGCTAAGCCAGTAAAATACATGCGGTGTTTTTCCGGCATTCAGCCTGCGCTTGATAAACTCATTGATAATAAAGTTTTCAAACAGGCCACCTTTCAAATAATGGGTAGTAAGTTGTGAGATGCTCTCAATGCCCAACAACGAACATGCCACACCCGTATCGTAAAAATAGAGCTTGGGCGACTTCACAAGTCGTTTGTTAAAATTTTTATGGTGCGGTTGCAAAAAATGAACGATATAACTAGCCTCTAATACAGAGAGCCACGCTTTTGCTGTATTGGGGCTAATGCCTGAATCGCTGGCCAATGCGTGTATATTGAGTACTTGCCCCGTTCGTCCTGCGCAAAGTTTTAGAAATTGCGAAAAGCTATGCAGGTTTTCAATATTCTTTAATTGTCGCACATCTTTTTCAATGTAGGTGTTGATATAAGCCGGATAAAAATCGGTAGGGTGTATGCCTTTAGCATGTAGGCGCGGATAACCTCCGTTAAACACTTGCGTCTCCCAATTGGTCGGCTCGTAGGTTGTCTTTTTTAATTCATCAAAAGAGAACGGCAACAGTTTTAGAATAGCCGTTCTGCCCGCCAAACTTTGGTTTATTTTTTCGGACAGCAAGAAATTCTGCGACCCCGACAGTACCACATGTATGTCTTTCGAATCGACAATGCTCTGTAGATACGAGAATATATCAGGCGTATACTGTACTTCATCGAGTACCATACCATCGGGAAAATTGCCCAGAAACCCGCGCGGGTCTTCAATCGCCTGGCTGCGATTGTCGATATCCTCCAGCGTAACATAAGGCAAATCGGTGTAAATGGACTTTAGCAGCGTAGTTTTCCCCGTTTGACGTGGGCCTGTAAGAGTTAACACAGGGAACTGCTTCCGCAACGTTACTATTTTGGCAGAGAGATGCCTATTAATCATGAACCAATTTTAGACAAATATGCAATTAAATTGCCTTTTTGTCTAATTAAAGCCCATTTTTGATAGTATTTTGACTGCATTGACTAACTGCCGGGTACTGGTTATCGGTGGATTCTCCCGCCTAGGCGATCTTGATATCTTCATGGCACCCTGCGGTTTACTTCACTTCAGAAAATTCAGGGTTGGCAAAATCTCTTTTTGAGCCGAAGAATAACTTTCTGTCAGCAAAGAAGTAGCAACCTAATCCTATTGTTAGCAGACTTAAAATCACAAGGAGAAGAGATCCTTCTGCACCGAATTTACCACCTGTGAGCAGATCGGAAGAGCGCGGTGTTGGCCTTAGTATCCCGAATTCTTGATGCCCACTTACAGCAAATCCGAGTACGGAGCCTTGTACAAAATTCCAAGACCAATGCAATCCAATGGCCGCTGAAATAGAATTCGTCTTTAAAGTCAATAATCCCATCAAAAATCCACCAAGTAAGATGGTTGCAAAGCCAACCCATGTGAAATGATCATTGCCGACATGAATAAACCCGAAAAAAAAGGAAGAAAAAAGCAACGCAAAAAATGGCGCCATTCTCTCTTGAAGATTGGTGAGTATGTATCCTCTTACTAAGGCTTCCTCTCCTATCGCCACAAATAAGTAAATAAAAAGGCCAACCAATAATTTTATTGAGAAACCCACGTATGTAAATTCAATAATCCCCAGCAAATAAACTAAGAAAGCAAAAACCACCATGATGATGGCGCCAATAGTAAAACCATTTAACAATGATTTTCCTTCAAATATGAATCGATAAAAAGAAAAAGTTCTGTACTCAATCCCCTTAATCATTAGCCAAGAGGCGCCAACAACTCCTGCCACATTCACGAATTGCATCGCTGTCGTATAAGCAATACTATTATCTAAGACATCCCGTCTGCCTTCTTGCATCAAATCCAAAAAAAAGGGAGCAAATGGAATAAAAAAGAGCAATGCAATAATAAAAACCAGAAAAAGGTAAAGAACAAGCCTCCACCAATTGCTTTCAATTTGAGGCTTTCTGTAAATATCTGTCATTCGGCAGAACCGGCCCTATCGTGTATTTTGATTTTGGATAGATCGATTGCTTCGTCTTCTTCTTCACCATAGAATCCAGGATCGAAATCATCGATCAGCAGCTTCTCTGCTTTTGATTTTTTAGGTTTGTCAAAAGTCATAATGAGCGCAGGAAGTAAAATGAGATTGGTGAACATAGAAATCACTAGTGTAGTAGAAGTAAGCACTCCTAGTGCTATGGTTCCTCCAAAAGAAGAAAAAGCAAATAAAATAAATCCAGCAAATAGCACAATAGAAGTATAAATAATACTCTTGCCCGTCTCCATGATACTCTCACTCACCGAAACCGGAACAAAGAATCCATTGGCCAATTGTTCTTGTCTGTACTTCGCCAAAAAACGAATTGAGTTATCCACTGATATACCAAACGTGATACTGAAAATTAATGCGGTGCTTGGCTTCAAAGGTATTCCCAAATAGCCCATGATACCGGCTGTAATCATCAACGCAATCACATTCGGCACTAATGAAATGATGATCATTCGCACGTTTGAGAACAACATGGCCATCGACAAGGTGATCAGTATAAAGGCGAGTAGCAAACTCTCTTTCAAATTATCAATCAAAAATTTATTTCCCTTTATAAATAACTTAGTTGTTCCAGTTACGCTTGTCTGAATATTTGTGCCCCCAAAAATTTGATTCATGCGTGGTTCAATCACCTCATGCACCAAAGAATCTAACCGCTTAGAGCCAATGTCTGCAATCTGCATGGAGATGCGCATTTTGGTGAAAGTCGAATCCACAAAAGATTTTAGCAGCCCCGTGTTGTCTGTCTGTCCTTTCATGTAACGGAGGATATATCCACTCTCGGCTTTACTTGGTAGCGCGTATTTTTCCGGATTGTAATTGTAGAAGGCTTGCTTCGATGCTTTCACCAAGCTAATAACAGACACAGGGCGAGACACCACAGAAATCGAGTCAATAAAACTCTCAAACTCATCTATCTTCTCTAGATTCTTGATGTTCAAAACACCCCTTCGCTTACCCGTATTTACTTCTATCTCTAATGGCAGAATACCACTGAAGTTGCTTTCAAAAAATTGAAGATCTTTTTTGATCTGACTTCCTTCAGGCACATCATCCATCATAAAAGAGATCGACTCCAGGCGCAACATACCAAATGCAGCAACAATCGTAATAGCTAACGAAGTAAAGTAAATAGCCGGACGGTACCGATGCACGATAATGTCCACATAAAACAAAAAGGAACCCAGTATTTTAAAATTGAGATGGCGCAAGTGCTTTGGCGTGGGCTCAGGTAGCCAGGAAAAAATACCGGGTATCATAATCAGGCTCACCACAAACAACGCCATGATATTGATGCCCGCAACAATCCCGAATTCGCGCAACACCAAAATATCTGTTGTAAGTAATGTCAAGAAGCCAATGGCAACGGTGAGGTTAGTGAGGAACATGGCCAAGCCCATTTTATTTACAACAGCCGCTATCGCTTCCTCTTTATCTCTTCGTTTGGCAAATTCTAAATGATATTTATTAAGTAGGTAGATCGCATTCGTTATCCCGATAGTAACAATAACGGGAGGAATCAGGCCGCTCAACAATGTAATTTTGTAACCGAACAATGCCAGCGTACCCATCACCCACACCACCACAATTCCAATAATAATCATCGAGAACAAGACAGCACGGAATGATCGAAAAAAGAAAAACATGATAACGCCCGTTACCAATGCGGAGAGGTATAAGAAAATCTGCATTTCCTTTCTCACCTCCGTGGCCATCATCGCACGAATGAAAGGAAGACCCGCATATCGCAATTGAATGCCCGTGTCTTTTGCAAACTGATCGCCCAACTCAACCAAGGCTTTTGTCATCGCAATGCGCTTAGACGAATTCATCACTTCTTTGGTGATCGAGATCAACATCATGGTTGCGCCATTCTCTTGATTAACGATCTGCCCCATATAAAACTTCTGGTTCCGAATAGCTCCCATTAGGCTGTCGAGCTGGGCTTGATCTTTGATCTGTTTCGGGTAGTGACCGTCTAAGTAGAAACGGGTATTGGCCGTGTCTTTTCGAATGATTTTTACTTCAGGTAAACTCAATAGATCATTTACGCCTGGAATTTCACGAATGGCTTTGTTCAACTCGCGAAAACGATTGAAATTATCGAGTGTATAAATGGCACTATCCCGCAAACCAACGGCTATGATGTTGCCATCTTCCCCAAACTGGGCTTTGAATTTCTGGAGAAAGACCATTTCGGGGTCATCTAAAGGCACCGTACGAGCCAGGTCATAACTCATCTGTACTTTAGTGGCATGGTAGCCCATAAATACGGTGATGAGCAGGATAATTCCGATGAGTGTTAACCTGAACTTAATAATGAATTGAGCGATGCGTGTCCACATATACGACCAAATCTAAGGAATTTTACGGTCTAAGAAACTGGAATTTTCAGGCGATTGAAAGTCGATCTGCTTTGCCCCGTTGCTGTAGCGCGAAGAAAACGGTGGCACTGAATGACAACGCGAAGTAGAAAATTAAAACGGGCACTATGAATTCAAAAAACCGACTCGCCCCAAACCAATCTCCTTGCTGAAAGATGATATAAATACCCAACACAACTCGAATGCCTTCCCAAAAAATAGCCGAAAAATTTTTGTCCATCAAATCCGTGAGTGCATAAACCGTTAGAAAAATAAACGCACCATAGATGAACATATTAGGGTTGCCAATTTTGGCAATGTTGCCAAACAGATAACTCAGAAATAGTAACAACACGAGCATTTGCATCCAGCTCCAAGCCATCAATCCCTTTACATTAGCAGGGTCATATTTTTGAAAATGATACACGTCTTTGATTTTTTCAACCGGGTATTTTTTTGCTACATCAGCTGGTCGCCAACCCAATGGCATAAACCATATTTTAAATTTGTCCTCAAGGCGCTCAGCTCTCCACGCGTCTTTGATCAATAGCCATAAGTGCATGAAGTTTATCTTGATCGGATTCCATGTTTGAACGGGGCGAGTAACTCCATACACTGCTGGCACAGTCGGCATTTCTTCCTGATAGGTTCCAAACAACTTATCCCAAAAGATAAAAATCTGCCCGTAATTTTTATCCAAATATTCAGTGTTGATAGCATGATGCACGCGATGGTGCGAAGGGGTCACAATGATTTTTTCTAAAAAGCCCATTCGTCCAATGTGCTGCGTGTGATACCAGAATTGAGCAAACAAATGAAGTGGTGCTACGATCGCTATTACTTCTTGCGGAACTCCCAAAAAAGCAGCCGGTAACAAGAAAATGGCAAATATTTTTAGAATAGATGAAATGCTTTGCCGTAAGGCACAGGCTAGATTAAATTCTTCACTGCTGTGATGCACGATGTGATTGTTCCAGAACAAATTATATTCATGAGCAATGCGGTGAACCCAGTAGCCGGCAAAATCTAAGGCAATAAAAGCAATGGCATAAGTGATCCAGCCTGACGGGACATGCACGACAGCCACTTTGTCCATCAGCCAGCCGTAGGAAATAATAACAACACTTAACCCCAAAACATCTTTCGTCACGTTAGTCATGCCCGAACTAAGGCTCGAAAGCATGTCGTTAGTGCGAACCGTGTCATTGCCTTTACGCCAGCCCCACCATTTTTCAAATAATACCAACACCAGAAAGGAGGGCATCGCATAGAGTAGAATTCGTCCGTAAGTTTCCATCAGTCGTTAAAACTGCAAAATTCTATTTAATTGGAAAAGCCCTTGATCGTTCGAAAAAGCGAAAGTGCGTGGCGATCAGTCAGGCCTGAAACGAAATCAATTACGTTTCTTAAAACACCATAAGTGTCATTTGGGTTTTGCTCGATGCTATACCGGACTTCTTCAGGCAGCAACAAAACTAGGTTGGCATATTTTCTTGATTCATTTTTGTTTGCCAAATGAAAACCAGCGATGACAAATTCGCTCAACAGTCCGGGCAACACTTCATGACCAGATGCTTCAATCTGAACCACATGCCTGGATCGGTAAATTTTCTCGACAGATACGTTTCCGATTGAGTCTAAAGCTGGCTTAGACGGGCAAACGTCTGTCAAAGCAATGTCAAATTTGCAATCCAAAATCGCTTGTTCCTCAGAAAGAAAAATTTCGGTGCATTCGTCAACCAACTTACCGATGGCCAAAGCTCGCAGTACGCCTAGCTTTTCATTTAAGCTGATGTGTTTCTTCAATTTTTCCGTGTTGAATTGACTTCCCAATATGGATGCCATCATATCCACCGTTTCATCAAAATCGACTAACCCCATTCGGCAACCATCCTCCAGGTCAATAATGTTATAGCATATATCATCGGCAGCCTCCACCAAAAATGCGAGTGGGTGACGACACCAAACTGTTTTGCCCGCAGGTAGTAATCCTAACTGATCTGCTGCCCTGCTGAAATAGTCTTCTTCTGATTGAAAGAATCCGAATTTCTTTTGACTCTTTTTTGATTTATTTCGTGATGGGAATAACGCAGGGCAAGGATATTTTGTAAACGCCCCCAAAGTGGCCGCTGTTAACTTCAATCCATATTCCTTCTTATTCAATAAACGAAACCCTTGTGCATTGCCTTCAAATTTGATCAAGTCATTCCACTCTGCCTCACTTACTTTTTCTTTGAATTGCTTTCCATACGAGTCATGCAGAAAAAAATCAGAAAGAGCATCCTCTCCCGCATGACCAAACGGTGGATTTCCTAAATCATGCGCCAACGAAGCTGCCGCTACGATCGCTCCGAAATCAAAAAGAGAAAAATCAGATTGCAATTGGGGATGTCGTTGCAGAATTATCTCTCCCACCCGTTTGCCTAATGAGCGACCTACACTGGATACTTCCAGACTATGTGTTAACCTTGTATGTACGAAGTCATGCTCAGGTAGCGGATGTACCTGTGTTTTATCCTGAAGCCTTCTAAATGGATGGCTAAAAATAATGCGATCATAGTCTTGCTCAAAAGCACTACGCGAAGGTTCGTTAACGCCTGACTTTTGATCGAGTCGCTGCGGAGAGAGAAGCTGAGACCAGATCATTGTCATTCCTTCAATACCAAATCAATACACATCACGGCTGACAATATCAACATCCTCAACGGGTGATCAGCGGGCACTTCCGAACTGATTTGCAAAATATAATTATCTGCCGAAGTGAAAAGTTCCTTTCCAAGGCCACTCCACTTTTTTGTCACTGTTGCAAACTCTTTTCCGTCATTGGAAATAAATTTAAAATCCCAACTCGTCCATTTTCCCTTCAACATACAAAGAGGGCGTTCACTAGCATCCAACACTTGAAATTTCCCTCCAATAGAAAAGAGTTTTTGCTTAAATTTTCCAATTACATTGTTTCGTTCATCCACCACTTCTACGTTGGACAAAAATATGGAGATGCCCCTGCGAACGGTCAAAATCTTTTGGCCCTCTGGGGTCTTGATCTCCATGTTAAAGGGAGTCATCCGCTTGTAATCCGTGAAGCGAAACATCTTGGTAAAAAAGCCAAGCCCTTCTTCCCGGCATTGTAATACAACTTGTTTTGAGTCCGGATCGATAATATCAAAGCTATTGGCGGCCTTAAAGATTTTAACATGCTCTTTTACGAAGAAGAGGTTTTTATTAATAGAAGGGTGCATATTAGATTTTTTTTAGAAGAGTAGTCATTGAAACTGAATCTTGAATCTTAGATTTTAAGTTTAAAATTGATATTCGCTCCTGCTTCATCGAATCCCTATCGCGAATGGTTACGGTATCATCTTGCAGTGTTTGGTGATCGATGGTAATGCAATAGGGTGTACCAATGGCATCCATTCTGCGGTAGCGTTTTCCAATATTGTCTTTGTCTTCATAGAAGCAACGGAAGTCAAACTTCAAATCATTAAAAATAGATTCTGCTTTCTCTGCTAATCCGTCCTTTTTCATTAAAGGAAGAATAGCCACTTTGTGTGGAGCCAAAGCTGGGGGAATACGCAGTACTACACGATCAGATCCATCTTCCAACTTTTCTTCGGTATATGCCTTTGATAGGATGGACAAAAACATCCGATCTAATCCGACAGAGGTTTCAACCACATAGGGAATGTAGTTTTGGTTGTCCTCCGCATCAAAGTATTGCAGCTTTTTTCCGGAATATTTTTCGTGGCTCTTTAAATCGAAGTCCGTACGACTGTGGATACCTTCCAACTCTTTGAATCCCATGGGAAAATTAAATTGAATATCGCAGGCAGCATTGGCGTAGTGCGCTAGGTTCAAGTGATTATGAAAGCGATAATTTTCTGCACCGAGACCTAATGTCTGATGCCATCGCATCCTTTTTTCTTTCCAGAATTCATACCACTTCATCTCTTCACCCGGCTTCACAAAAAATTGCATCTCCATTTGCTCAAACTCACGCATCCGGAAGATGAATTGACGTGCTACAATTTCATTGCGAAATGCTTTTCCTATTTGCGCGATCCCAAAAGGTATTTTTAATCGGCTCGTCTTCTGAACATTCAAGAAATTAACAAAAATGCCTTGTGCGGTTTCAGGGCGCAAATAGATTTTGTTGGTGTCCTCTGCTAGCGAGCCCATTTCCGTAGAGAACATTAAGTTAAACTGGCGCACGTCTGTCCAGTTTTTTGTGCCAGAAATAGGATCTGCCACTTCTAGATCGATGATCAAATGCTTCAGAGCCTCCATATTGGAGCTATTCATGGAATCTTTCAGCCGTGTGTTTGCTTCGTCTATCTTGTTCTGATACTCCACCACCCGCCCGTTGGTGCTCAGAAACATCGCTTTATCAAAATTCTCAAAACGCTTGGCCGCTTTCTCTACTTCTTTATCAATCTTATCTTGAATTTTGGCGATGGCATCCTCCACGAGTACATCTGCCCGGTATCTCTTTTTAGAATCCTTATTATCAACCATCGGGTCGTTAAAAGCATCTACGTGACCGCTCGCTTTCCAAATAGTGGGGTGCATGAAAATAGCCGAATCGATGCCTACAATATTGTCATGCATCATGGTCATGAACTTCCACCAATATTCTTTGATGTTATTTTTAAGCTCAGCCCCGTTTTGCCCGTAGTCATAGACGGCACTCAGCCCGTCATAGATTTCACTGGAAGGAAAAATAAACCCATACTCCTTGGAATGAGAGATGATATTCTTTAACAGATTGTCTTCTTGATTTGCCATAAGTCGCAAAGATATAAATTAGTCGATAGGTGTTTTGTTGGAACGCCCCGACTGGAGCTCTTTCCCGAAAAAAAATAAATCAAACTGGCCGATTGGGAAGCCGAAAAATAAACGTTGTTCCCTCACCCAACTTGGATTCGAAACGGATAACGCCTCCTAATTTTTCGATGGTTTCCTTCACTATAAACAGACCTAAACCAGATCCCTTGGACCTTTCGGTGGCCCGGAAAAACATGGAAAATATTTTTGACTGATATTGCTCGGCTATTCCAATTCCGTTATCGGTGACGGAAAATTCCGTATCGCTGCCTACCTGGGTCACGCCTATTTTTACAAATCGGTGCTCCTTACCTGTATCTTGGTATTTTATGGCATTGGAAACCAGGTTATTAAAAATTACTGAAAGTCGTACGGGATCGGTGTTTATGTTCAAACTACTATCGGGAACATCCACTCGGAAGCTTAATTCCAGAGCGCCCTCGTTGTAAATTAGCGTGTCTATGATTTTCTGGAGAAATAATTTTAAGTCGATCTGCTCAGATTGGGTTTCTTGCCGGCTATTACGAGCATAATCAATAATATCCCGGATGAACCGATCTTGAGTCTCCACCCGGTCTTTGATCATACGAATACAGGACTTGATTTCCGCCAAATCCTCGGATCGACTCGCGATTTCCGCCAGACCTAAAATGGAACTAAGTGGCGATCGTAGGTCATGCGAAGCTTTATAAACAAAACTATCCAACTCGGCATTGGTCTTACTCAGCTCATTATTCTGAAGTAAGATTCGCGCTTCCGATTGCGTCACCAACCGATCAAAAAAAATGATTAACAACACACCCATTAATAGTGTAATCAAAAAGTTCACGATAAAATAAAAGTGAGCCTGATCGGGCGAGAACTCTTCTGGCTTCAAGATGGCAATCAAAAAAAGAATGAAGCTGATGGCTGTTAACCCAACCCCTTTCCAGCTCTCTCTGTACCCAAAAACAGCCAACGCGCCAAAACAACTCAATATAAAGTAAAGCGGAGTACCGGTTTGAAGTGGGTCATGATCGAGCACTGAAAAATAAAAAGCGAGCCCGTTAGACCGAAGGAAGTGTAAATACAAAGCCGTATCAGTCCATCCTTTTCTCAATATCCAAATAGCGACTATAGAAATAACAAAACCAATGAATAAACTAGTCGGATCTCCTTGCGGATTGAATAAGTTCACGACAAAAAAAAAGAAATCGATGAACATGTACATCAGGATGAGGTACCCGCCCAGAATGATCTTGCGTTTTTGCGCCTCTGATTCTATTTTTTGGCTCCCCGAAATAAAAGACGACAATCCCACCGGAAACAAGTTTTAGTATATGCGATATTCTATCCTAAAGGTATGACAATTTGAAAGGTTGACCCCAGCCCCACTTTTGAAGTGGCGCTAATCGAACCTTTCAGTTTCTTAATCGTCTCACTCACAATGTAAAGACCTAAACCAGAGCCTTTCGATTTTTCTGAAGCGCGGTAGAACATGTCAAAGATTTTAGTCTTGTGTTCCTCAGAAATACCGACACCATTGTCTTGGACTTCTATTCGAAGTTGATTGTTTGTTGAAACAGCGGAGATTTCAACGTTTGGGTTTTCCTTGGCAGGATCATGATACTTAAGTGAATTACCAATTAGATTGCTTAAAACTACACGAAGTCTGGCACGATCGGTTTCAACTTCCAAATCTACGGGCATATTGTACTTGAGATAGATATTCTCAAAACCTTCAGCATACTTAAGTCCATCTACTACTTCCTTAGTTAACTCCAATAAACTGAACTTATCTTTCTTCAACTCTAGCCTGGCGTTGCGTGAGTAGTCGATAATTTCCCGAATAAAGTCATCCAGTATGTTGATTCGACCCCGCATCATGCCTAAGCACATTTTTATCTCTTCGGGGTCATCCGTTCGTTGCGCTACTTCAATTAATCCCAACATCGAACTGAGTGGGGCTTTCAAATCATGGGATGCACTATACACAAATCTGTCCAGCTCTTGATTTGTTTTTGAAAGCAAATCGTTTTTTACTAAAATTTCATTTTCAGAATGGAAGTTAATCGATAACAAAAAATGAAAGATCAGGGAACACAGCACAAGCGCGATTAAGAAATTTGTGATGAAGCTAACTCTTACATACTCTTCCGCATAAACCAATTTTTGTTCTTCAGGTGTATGTATAAGAATCTTAACTTCGTATATATAGGAAAGCAAAAAGAGTACGACAGAAACCAAACAAAATAAAACCGCAGCAACTCTGTATTTATAGCCGTATAGAGCAAAAGCCAAGAGGCAACAAACAATCAAATAAATATAGGTGCCAGCACGATAAGTATCGTTTGATGCAAAAACATAAGCCAAAAAATTGGCGGTAATCAATAAAATAAAGTTGGTGGATTGATAGTAGGCATGCCTGTTTAAAAATATGCACAGGGTTGAAACAAAAATTCCAAGCAGGTAAAAACCCCTAAAATTAGATATCCCATTCGAGGTATCAATTACAATATACAGCGCGCAAACAAAGATCGACACAAATGCCATCTGTGCGCGAAGAATGGCCGATTTGTACTCCGCTCGAGATGTAATAAATGTATCCTTGCCGATAAGTATTTTTCTGATAATTTTTTTAAAGGCCATGCATGTTTGGCAAAGCTTAAATATAGTACACTGTCTTCACTTCAAAAAAGGCAACAGAAAGGTTCTTTTGTTACTTCTTTTATTAACTTGACGAACCATGAGCGGTTACTTTAAAAAAATAGCATTAGCCATTGGCTTCTCTCCCACTTCACGGGCACTTTTGAAAGAAGCTTCCAGATTGGCCTATTTGTTTAGGGCTCAGTTAATTTTAATTCACGTGGGCACTCATGGATCGGAAGAGGAATCAAAAATGAGCGAGCTTATTCAATCTGTCAATGTGGGTGATCTTAATCCTATTGTCCTTTGGAAGGAAGGTGATCCAGTTAAAGAAATTTTGAAAGTATGTAGCACCGAGAACATTGATTTGCTGATAGCCGGGGCACTGAAAAAAGAGAACTTGTTGCAAAACTATATTGGCACGGTAGCGCGCAAGATCATGCGAAAAGCAAATTGTTCTATTCTGATGATTCAAAATCCTAATGAACAAACGGGATCTGTCAATAACATTGTTGTAAATGCTGAAGACAGCCCCTACATTGAAGATGCAATTAAGGCCGGTTGTTACTTGGGCAAAATGGAGAATGCGCAATGGGTTCATATCGCCCGGGAACTGAAGTTATTAGGCCTCGCTCTTTCCGCCAACGAGCAATGTACAGAAGACGAATACCATGAAAGCATGCAAGGTATGGTGCGCGAAGAAATCGATGAAGTGCAAAAAATACTGGCCCGCATTCCCCATGAAAATCTGAAAGTCAATATCAAAATGCTCTCGGGAAAATCGGGGTATGAACTGGCGCGATTTGCTGAACGCAAAAAGGCAGAGTTGTTGATTGTAGGTGCACCCGCCAGAAGATTTTCACTTTTCGATCGGGTATTCCCTCACGATCTGGAATACATCTTTGCCAATTTACCTTGTAATCTGTTGCTTATTAATCCACGCACTAAATGAGCAAACTGAGCCAACATGAAATTATGGCATTGCTCGTGCAACTTAGCGTGATGTTGATAATGGGAAGGTTGTTCGCGGAGCTGGCACGAAAAGTAAAACAACCTGCGGTAGTGGGTGAAATTATTGCGGGGCTCATTCTGGGTCCAACTATTTTGGGGATGTTTCAACCCGATTGGTTTGACACATTATTCCCAAGTGGCTCTTCTTCTCTGGTGTTAGATGGCTTTGTGCAAATTGCGGTCGTGATGTTGCTGTTCATTGCTGGGCTTGAGGTAGATCTGCACATTGTATTACAACAGGGGAAACAGGCCATCTATACCAGTTTTTTTGGCCTGATCATACCCTTTATGTTTGGCTTCACTTTTCCGTATTTCTATCCTGAGTTTTTTGAGAGTACAGACCCATCTCGCCATCTAGCCTACTCTCTTTTCATGGGTACTTCAATGGCCATAACAGCGCTACCTGTCATCGCTCGAATTTTAATGGATTTGAATATTCTGAAGTCCAGAATGGGCATGTTAGTGATATCCTCAGCCATGATCACAGATCTTGTTGGGTGGCTAATCTTCTCCGTGGTACTAGGAATGATTGGCAAAGAACAAAACATGTCAATTGTAAACACGCTTTTGCTTACCGTGGGATTTACTGTAGCAATGCTTACGATTGGCCGGGGTATTGTGAATAGAGCATTGCCCTGGGTAAATAAAAATTTCGCCTGGCCAGGCGGCCTCTTATCGCTTTCATTAGCGCTTTGCTTTTTGGGGGCTGCATTTACCGAATACATCGGCATCCACGCAGTGTTTGGCGCTTTTATTGTCGGTGTTGCCCTAGGCGACTCTGAGCATCTAAGTGAACGAGCCAAAGAGATTATTCATCAATTTATCAACAACATCTTTGCACCGCTCTTTTTTGTGGCCATTGGGCTCAAGGTTAATTTTATTGCCAATTTTGACTTCGCGTTGACGATGGCCATCATTGCGATTGCATTCGCAGGAAAAATAATTGGCAGCGGGTGGGGCACCCGGCTTGGCGGATTTTCCTGGCGGGAATCTATTGCCGCATCCTTTGGTATGAACGCGCGCGGTGCTATGGAAATTATTTTGGGTCTAGTGGCATTGGAGAATGGACTAATTGGCGAACGTGTTTTTGTGTCTTTGGTCATTATGGCATTGGTCACCAGCATGACTAGCGGCCCCTTAATGAAATGGGTGCTAAAAAAGTAAAACACAGGTATTTGGCAGATGCCCGACATTGGCGTAATTTTATAGTCAATAGAAGATATTCTTATGCAGCAGGCAACCATCGGAACTCACACTTTTGAATTTACTTCTTCCGAGGGAACCACCTATGTCGATGGCCAACCATTGAAGTGGGATTTTGTTTCTATTGAAGAAGGTCACTACCACATCCTCTATGATAATAAATCGTATCGGGCAGAGTTAGTGAGGATCGATTCTTCTTCCAAAACAGTTACGCTTAAAATTAACGGAAATAACCATTCGGTTAAACTAAAGGACAAGTTTGACTTGCTTCTTGAAAAAATGGGAATTGCCACCACTAACAGCAATAAACTAAGCCACATCAAAGCTCCGATGCCAGGTTTAATCATCGATTTGAAAGTTAAAGCAGGAGACTTTGTAAAAACGGGGGATGCATTGCTAATTTTGGAGGCGATGAAAATGGAAAACATTCTAAAATCACCGGGCGATGGTATGGTAAAAAATGTGACCGTAAAAAAAGGTGATAGTGTGGAAAAGGGTCACATCTTGGTCGAGTTTTGATGGCAATACTGTGAATGTCATTAACCATATTTGCTAAATGGACATTAAAGACACTCTATTTAAATTTTTACGCCTTGATAATCTATTCAGTCATTTGACAGGCTTTGTAGAAACCCAAGCTGCTCTTCTAAAAATGGAAGTGCGAGAAGAAGTAGCTAAAATTCTGGCTCGTGGATTAGTTCTCGGCTCCATACTCTTGTTGGCTTTTTTGTTCTTGCTTTTCCTGAGCGTTGGCCTTGCGCACTACCTGAATGGCTTCTTCCATGAAGCATACATTGGTTACTGGATTATCGCTGGATTATATGGGTTGCCATGCATTCTCTTCCTCTTGCTTAGAAAACAAATAAGCACAGCTTTTGAAAAATATTTTTCGAACCATCTCAAACAGAAAGAGAAATAGCATGGAACTATTGGAATCACAAGACCCGGAAAAAATACGATTGATTGAAACATCCGATCGGCACAAGAAAGCGCTTGAAAAGGAAATGAAATCAATGTCGGATAAAACAGAAAGGGTGGTAAAAAACGCCTTGATTATTGGAGGCGTTCTGGCTGCCACTTATTTTGTGGTAAGCCAACTTTCCTCCTCAAAAAAAAAGAAAAACAGAGCCAAAGCGAAAGCTTTATTGACTAATCCGACTGATGAAATAGAAGAGGAAGACGAAACACCAAGCGTGTTCTCTCAAATCAGTGCCAAGGTAGCTGACACGGCTACTATTGTTCTGATCGACCTGGCAAAAGACGCCTTGGCCGAGTTCTTAAAAAACAGAAAACAACAAAATGGCGATACTTAAAAGTTTAGAGCAAAGCCGTGCTCTTGGAAAAAAATCAATTGCCGTTTTGGTCGATCCGGATAAGGTAGATAGTCCATCCGAGCTAGATCCACTTATTCGGTTGGCCAATGAAAATTGTGTCGACTTCTTTTTTGTGGGGGGGAGTCTAGTGACTACGACTAACCTCAATGAGGTAATCAAACACATAAAAGAGAATGTATCTATTCCGGTGATCCTGTTTCCGGGAAGCTCTCTGCAAATCGATCCATCAGCGGATGCCATTCTTTTTTTGTCTCTGATTTCAGGGCGTAACCCTGATCTTCTTATTGGACAACATGTTATTGCCGCGCCCATATTAAGAAATAATAAAATTGAGGTAATGCCTACCGGCTATCTACTCGTCAATTCTGGCAAGACCACCTCAGTAGCCTACATCAGCAACACCACTCCTATTCCCGAAGACAAATACTCATTAGCCGCTTGCACCGCACTAGCCGGAGAAATGCTTGGCCTTCGTTTGATCTACTTGGATGCGGGCAGTGGTGCAGAACGAGAAATCAATGCGAAAATGATTGGTTCGGTTCGCAAAGCTGTAAATGTTCCCTTGATTGTTGGCGGAGGCATCAATACGAGTCGAAAGGCCATTATAGCACTGGAAGCAGGTGCCGATTTGATTGTGATTGGCAACGCACTCGAAAAAGATCCCAATCTGCTGACTGAAATCTCAGACAAAATCTACGACTGGAACCAAGGTGTCAAGTCGGCAGGCTGAAAAGCTACATTTCTCACCTAAATAATCGGTTTCCCAATCCCTAATTAATTCCTATTTTTGCAAGCCCATTTTGGGTAAAAAACCGTTGAATCATGGAAAAAAAGATAGTTCGGGTAGGAAATATAGAATGTGGAAATGATGAGCTTTTCCTCATCTCAGGTCCTTGTGTGATTGAAGAGGAAAAGATTATGATGGAAACAGCAGAGAAATTGATGGTTATCTCTGAGCGCTTAAAAATCAAAATCATCTATAAATCCTCTTTTCAAAAAGATAACCGCAGTAGCCTGAAATATTATACCGGTCCCGGTTTATCCAAAGGAGTTGCCCTCCTCGCAAAAATTAAGGAACAATTTGGCTTTCCGTTGCTCACCGATATACACTACCCGGACCAAGCAGCGGCAGCAGGGGAAGTAATTGATGTATTGCAAATTCCAGCCTACTTGTGCATGCAAACGGACCTAATGGTAGCAGCAGCAAAAACCAAACGCGTCATTAATATCAAACATGGCCAGTTTTTGGCACCTGATAACATGAAGCACCCGGTTGGCAAATGTGTGGATAGTGGAAACGATCAAATCATTTTAACGGAGAGGGGATTCACCTTCGGTTACAATGATTTAATTGTTGACCCTCGAAGTTTCTATCACATGAATAAAATTGGTTATCCGGTGGTCTTTGACGTCACTCATGCCATCCGAAAATACGGCATACCAAGCGCTGATGCAAAAGGAGGAGCCCGCGAATTTTTACCGGTGCTTTCACGAGCGGGTATAGCCGCAGGCGTTGACGGTGTTTTCATTGAAGCACACCCTGATCCTGACAAAGCTTTGTGCGATGCTGCTAGCCAATTAAATATTAATCAACTAGAAGAATTCTTAAAACCACTTATCGAATTACACAATGTGGAAGTGAAATTCCGCGAAAAGTCTCTCATCACTCACTAAAAAAATCAAAACATGGAATTGTATTTAGACTCAGCAGACCTGAAGGAAATTGAAGAAGCCTTTCAACTTGGCTTTCTAAACGGCCTCACCACTACTCCTACTTTTATGCACCGCGGTGGTGTAACAGACGTAGATGGATTAATCGTAAAATTATCTAAGATCGTGCCCGTTCTCCAGATCGAAGCGTTGGGAAACACCGCTGAGGAAGTACTGGCTGAGGCAAAAAGACAACTCAATCTTGGTCTTGATCCTAAGAAAACCGTTTTTAAAATTCCTGTTTCATTAGAAGGTGTTAAAGCATGTAACATGCTCCGTAAAGACGGGCTATTAGTCAATGTACACTTGGTGTATACGCTGCAGCAAGCCTACATGGCTATGCACGCGGGTGCTACTTATGTTTGTCCGCTTGTTGGTCGCTTACAAGACCAAGGTCATGACGCATTGGATTTAGTTGCTCAGTGTGTGAACGCAGTTGATCATTACGGGTATGATACGAAAATTATGTTCTCTTCTGTACGCTATGCAGAACATGTTCGCAACGCAATCAATATTGGCGTGCACACAATTACCGCCCCGTGGAAGGTAATGAAAGCCCTTACGGACAACAATCTAACCGCGCTCGGCACCCAACAGTTTGTGGAGCATACAAAGTTGATGACCGTTCGCGTGAAGGATGTCTTAAACAGTAAAAATCCGATTGTTTCTTCTGACACATCTGTAACAGACGCATTGGTGAAAATGACAGAATACGGCTTTGGAAGCATAACCGTTACTAAAGATAACAAAGTTGTAGGTGTTTTCACCGATGGCGATTTGAGAAGAAAATTGCAAGAAAATGGCCGTGATATATTGACCAAGAAGATCGGTGAGTTTCAATACAAGGAGCCTGTTTCTATTGATGCTGACGCACTTTTAAATGAAGCGGCTGATCTTTTCAAGAAGACAAAAGTAGACACCATTTTGGTAACAGATGGAGGCAAGCCAGTCGGCATGCTTGACATTCAAGATTTGAAAGATTAATTTTTATAGTTGGAAGCGGCCGGTATACAATCTTTGTTCGCGGAAATTGGCGGAAGGTTTTGTATACCGGCCGTTGACATTCAGCGCAAGCTGGAAAACATCAAGGCTTTTGTTTTTGACTGGGATGGCGTATTTAATGATGGAAGTAAACGTGACCAAACAGGCAGTGGTTTTTCTGAACCTGATGCAATGGGAACCAACATGCTGCGCTTTGGTTACTGGCTTAAGCACAAATCATTACCAACCACTGCAATCATTACTGGCGAAGAAAACGAATCGGCCTTATTCTTAGGGAAGAGAGAAAGGTTTTCATCCCTTTACTTTAAGGCTTCAAATAAGTTGAAGTCGTTTGAGCACTTTCTGGCCACCCATCATTTAAAAAGTAACGAGGTGGCCTTTTTTTTCGATGACGTACTGGATATATCTCTGGCCAGTCAATGTGGTCTTCGGCTTAATTCCTATCGACCATCTAATCCTCTATTCAACCATCATCTCACATCCAAACAGCTGGTTGACTATTCTACCTCAGGCCAATCTTACGCAGTGAGGGAAGGCTGTGAATTACTCATAGGCCTTCAAGGCAACTATACTGACGCCATTACAAACAGGCAACACTTTTCCGAGACATACCAAAGCTATCTAGCCGAGAGACAAAAGGTTGACACACAAGTTTACACTGGAATAAGTTAGACAACTTTTTTCCGAATTTGCTTGGCATAGGTGCGGCTAACCGGAAAACTTTTTCCGCTTTGCATTTTAACGACCATGCCTCCATTAAAATGACGTTCAATTTCCTTTAGATGATTTACGTTAACAATCGTTGATCGGTGGACGCGAATGAACGTATCGGGATTCATCATTTCTTCTAATTTTCCAATACCTGAAGAACTTACAAACTGATCATTTTTTGTAACGATAATAGTATAGTCACCAGATGCTTCCAGGTACACAATTTCATCCATGGGCAAGTTGAATAACTTCTCCGATTTCTGAACGAAAATATGAGACTCGTAGGTGCCTTTGTGATTGACTTGATGTAGGCTGCCTAATAGATTTTCCAAATCCCCTTCGTCCATTTTTTTGCGCTTCAGAGCCCTGGCTACTGCTTGCCTAAATCGTTCTTCATCGAGTGGTTTCAGCAGATAATCAACCGCATTTTTTTCAAAAGCCTTGATGGCATATTGATCATAGGCTGTAATGAAAATGACATAGGGTTCGTGATCTATTTCATCCAACACTTCAAAGCCAGTCATACCGGGCATTTGTACATCTAGAAAAATCAAATCTGGAGTCAGCTTATTGATTTTCTCTACTGCTTCCGAGCCTTTAGAACGTTCATCTAATAGCTCTATTTCTTCAATTGATTCTAGGTATTCTCGTAGCAGGTCGCGCGCAAGCTTTTCATCATCAATAATCAGGCAGGTTGCTTTTTTCATATGAGCTGAGTTTCAAGTTTTATTTCCTTGGCGATTGTCGTCTTGGGGTTTTTACTTTTCACAAAAAAACGAACGCGGTAGCCACTCTCCGAAGCGTTGATCTGAAGACCTGATTGCGGACCGAAATAACTTTTCAAACGAAGATCGGTGTTTGCAATGCCAATCCCGCTAGAACTTCCGTCCATGACCTTCTTTGCTTTTGATCCTAAACCGTCATCGCGTACTTCAAATAAAACTACATCTTTTGATCTTCGAACCAATAACGAAATAGTCCCGCCCTCTTCTTTGGGTCCTATGCCATACTTCACAGCGTTTTCAACAAGAGGTTGCAAAATCATGGGTGGAATTTCTATGCTCAAGCAAGATGAATCAATCTCCTTCTCAAAGCGAAGCCGGTCACCAAATCGAACCTGCTGAATTTTAACATAGTTTTCAATAAATTCAATCTCGCTGCTTAGTTGAACCAATTCTTCTCCATGAGAGTCGAGTGCGTAACGAAAAATATCCGATAGATTTGTAATTACTCTTCTTGCCTGTTCTTTGCTGGTGTGAACTAGTGTACTGATTGAATTAAGTGTATTGAAAAGAAAATGGGGATTGATCTGTGACTTTAACAAGGATATTTGCATCTCTCTGTTTTTAATCGCCAAAATACTCTTCTCTTTTTCCTGGCGCTGGATTCCCTGGAAGTACCGAATAACGTAGTATACACCTACTGTTATTATATACTGGTCATGAAACCGTAGCGCATCCCAGCTCAATAACGCCAACATGTATTCTTTCCAATGAACGAAGTAAACGAATCCCTCCAGGTAATCATTGAAGAAATAAGAAAGTGTGCCCATCACAAAGAAGAACAATATGATGCCGGCCACGTGCCCCACTACTTGAAAAATCGGTTTAAAATTGGAGAGCCAGTGTGACCATAGGAAAATAAGAATAATTGAAATGATTAACGCCTCATACAAAAAGAAAGCATTCCACAGGACGTAATAGGCGGGATTGTCGAATTGCCATTCAATAATGGCGCTGATGGCAAAATTGATAAAATACCAAAGGCAGATCAGCCAATAGGCACGTTTCCAAATGGACGGTATGCGTTCAAGCCACTTCAAGTCAGTAAGATCTCCTTTAAATTTAATGAAAAGGATTTAATGATTATTAGCCCATTAAATATCCGGCAAACCTACATTTATTTCGTTAAGTCAGAATAAAGGCCAACTCTAGAAAATGCTATCTTGTGGCTTGTATAATATGAAATACTACCTGGCGTTATTTTGCGCCCTTGGCACATTCATCACGGCAGCTCAAAAGGTAACTGTTTCCGGCAAGGTAGTCGATAAGGAAACCAGAGAACCGCTGCCTTTTGCCTCTGTGGGCATTCTAGGAAAATCTATTGGCACTGTTACAAACCTACAAGGTGAGTTCGATTTTCATCTAAACAGTGTTTTCAAAGACAATATTTTTGCAATCAACATGCTCGGCTACAAAACCTTTGAAGCCCCGGTCTGGTCTTTGCTCACCGACTCGCTCATCATTCAATTAGAAAAATCAACTGTTGTACTAGACGAAGTGGTTGTTTCCGATTCACTAAAAGGAGGAGACATTCTACACATTGCCCTTTCAAGAATTGATGAAAACTACCCCAAACGCCCATTTATTATAGAAGGCTTCTACCGCGACCTAAAGAAAGTAGCTAACACCTATGTTTCGCTCCTAGAGGCAGCCGTGTCTATCTATGACGAAGATTATAATGAGCCAAGAAACAAATTCAAATTAAGAGAAAGAGTCGCTTTAAAAGAAGTTCGCAGAAGCATCGGATATAGTAGTAAATTCACTTCCTTTTTTGATCAGGGAAATCTATTGGAGGACCTGCTCCTGCACAATAGTATCCGCTATCGTCATTTCCCTGAAGAAGATGAATTTCTAAAACAGTTGACAAGAGAAAAAGATACTGATTTTAACAATAAACCGGTCTATGTGGTAACCCATAAACTTGACCAAGTAAAGCTCTTGATAGACAAAAAAACTTTTGCAATCCTTCATCTTGAAGACGAGAATACATCCGATCTTTTTGTAGGTAAAAAGCGAGGTCTGGTGAGCAAACTTGTAAAGGTCAAAAGGGTAATCGATTTTAAAGTGTTTGAAGGGGTGTTGTATCTTAATTATCTGAGCGTAAACTCTCAGATTAATTGGTTTGATGGTGAAACCAACGAATTGAAATTTGAAACTGAACTTAATCAGATTCTCTTGATTAACTCAGTGGAACCCAACACGTCCAAGAAGATCGGATTGGGGCAAAAAATGAAAAACTATGGTCTTCAATATCAAGACCAGGCATATAATAAAGCGTTTTGGGATAATTACAATGTTTTAAAAGAAAGCCAGTTGGATAAAAAAATAATTAGCGACCTGGAACGCGAACAATCCTTAGAACACCAATTTGGTGACAACCACTAGACAAGTTGTTTATTAGTATGGGGTCAAAAACCACTTTACCAATTCTAACTCTCAATATTTTTTGTTATGTTTAACATTATGATTCGTTGGTCAGAACTCGCGAAAAATAGTTTAGAGCAAAAAATAAGTTTGTTGTATCAACACGCACAGTTTGTAATGGCCATCAGGTATTACCGCTACAAAGTGAACTTGTACCTACTTGGCGATGACTACATTGAAGTTTTCGTAAATCATAAGAAAGCTACAATTGAACAAATCTCATTACTCGATCGAGGACATACGAGAATGAATTTCTATTCGGATCAAATTAAGCTATCGACCCCATGGTAGAAACGATAAAGCCCAAAAATTGGGGCTTTATTGTTTCTAGACAGAAAGGATTTATGCTGTAGCGGTAGCTTCTACTGGCTTTGCCTGCTGCCTTAGCACCACTGTTTTCTTTGCTTTATAACCGCAATAGCCACATAGGTAATGCTTGATAATTTCGCCTTCTTCAGAGAATGTGGGACTCTTTGTTATTTCTTCCCTCACTACTTTGAAAGTTTGATAATTACATTCCGGACATTGAATAGCATGCAAGTGCCCAGCATATTTTTCAATTTGAATGTGGCCTGATTCTTCGTCTTTCCATACGTCATAGTCAACTGAAAATACGTTTTCTTCAGCTTGCATCCCTTCATCCAAATAGGCATCTTCTTCTTCCTCACTCAATAGTTTCATAGGTTTTCCAGTCTTGGGAGAAATACGTGGCTTATAACGAAGAACTTTCAGTCTTTTTTCTATGAAAAAAGGATAGTAGAATTTTAATAAGTTCTGTATAATCAATGCGGCAATTAATCCAAAGGCAATCGTCATAAACGCCCGAACAAAAAAGAGAACGGCACTAAACTTTACAATGCCCGAATTTCCAAGGAAGCACGCACCAATGACCAAAACAATCGATGCAATCCACAAATATTTAATTTCATGCTTATTGATGAAATCATACTTGTTTTTATTACCCTCTGTCGTAGACAGCTTTAAAAAATATCCTAAGACAATCAAAATGGCTACAGCCCAAAACGCATAAGAGAGATTTGCCGCTAAGGCATTCCAAGAATCATATTTGTGAGGGTCTTCTTCTAGTAAGTAATCATTCATATTTTATAGGTTTATCGTAGTCTTTAATTGAAATTTACCCTGTCGAAGTCAAATATAGATAAAAAGCTTAAAATTTAAACAAAAAAATAACTCATAAAAGTTCAGCCCCTAAGCTTGCTCGGCTAAGCACCTGCTGCTAAACTCCATAACAGCATTTAATGCCCCCCGCCTATCCTCCATCATCCCCATATGAGCCGAGTGCTCTAGTGGGTGGTATACAAATTTTGGCGCTAGTTCGGCAATTTGTTTTGACACAACCTCCAGAATTATAGAATCGTGGATACCGGCAATGACTAAAAGGTAAATGGGCAGTGAACGAAGAAAATCTACCGATGATTGCCGATCCCGCATCGCTTCTGTATAAGAAATAACCGTTTCGAGAGGAGTCTTGGCTGCCATTTGGTTTACCTTCATAAGGTATTTGTCTTTATCATCATAAAAAAGGCCCTGCACAAATGTGCTTGCAAAGGGAGCAACCCCATTCTTTTGTACAAAATCTATCGTTTTGTTTCGATTTGCCTTCTTTTCATCACTGTCGGCAAAAGCCGTAGAGTGAAAAAGGCCAATGCCCGAAAAAGCATCGACCTTTTTTCTGGCCATAGCTAATGTTATATAACCACCCAGCGAGTGCCCAATCAAAATTGATTTTTGAATACCGGATTCTTGCAACCAAACCAACATTTGGTCAGCAATGTCGTCTATAGAAAACGGGGTGGACGGCAACTGACTTTTACCAAAACCCGGCAAATCCGGGGTGATAACCCGAAAATTCAAAGAGAGTTCGTCAGCAAAACCGTCCCAGATTTGGTGGTTCTCGCAAAATCCGTGTAGTAATACGATCGGGAAACCTTTTCCTTGATCCTTAAAATAAATTTGCTGACTCACCTAGGCAATGGAACGAACGGATTCAAGCATAGAAAGAACAGAACGCTCGATGCCTTCGGGATCAAAACCGCACTCCTTGTGTAATTCTAATTGTTCTCCGTGTTCGACAATACGATCGGGTATGCCCAGCCTTCTTACTTCACATTGGTAATTATTATCCGCCATAAATTCGAGCACTGCACTTCCAACACCACCTTCGATACAACCGTCCTCAACCGTAATTACTTTCTTAAAAGAAGAAAAGACTTCATGCAATAAGTTTTTATCAAGAGGCTTTGCAAAGCGTAAATCATAGTGTGCAATTTGCAGGTCTTTTTTGCTAAGTTTTTCACAAGCCTCTACCACATAATTTCCAATGTGACCAAAGCTTAATACAGCAAGCTCGTTTCCTTCTCTGATTTTCCTTCCGGTTCCGATCTCAATTTCTTTAAAGGCGGTCTTCCACTGTGGCATAACACCCTGGCCTCTGGGGTAGCGAATAGAAAATGCCTGTTCGGTTCTTGGAAGCTGCGCGGTGAACATCAGATTTCTCAGTTCCTCCTCATTCATAGGAGAGGCCACGATCATGTTCGGCAAGCATCTGAAATAAGCTACATCATAGGCACCGTGGTGAGTAGGTCCATCGGCACCTGCAAAGCCAGCTCTATCTAAGCAAAAGTTGACTGGCAAATTTTGAATGCACACATCATGCACTACTTGGTCGTACGCACGTTGCATAAACGAACTGTAGATGTTGCAAAAAGGAACAAGACCTTGGGTTGCCAATCCAGCTGAAAAAGTTACCGCATGCTGCTCTGCGATACCCACATCAAAAGCGCGTTCCGGCATTTCTTTCATCATGATATTCATGGAGGAACCGGATGGCATCGCGGGCGTGATGCCCATAATTTTATCATTGCTTCTGGCCAGTTCAACCAAGGTATGTCCAAACACATCCTGGTATTTCGGAGGTTGGGGCTTGTCGTAGACTTTCTTGTGGATCTCACCAGAAATCTTGTCAAAGGTACCAGGTGCGTGCCAGGTCGTAGCGTTGCCTTTTTCAGCCGGCCCGTAGCCTTTTCCCTTGGTGGTAATGCAATGCAATATCTTTGGACCTTTGATCTGTTTTAGATCATTGAGAACAGACACCATATGGTCTACATCGTGACCATCTACCGGCCCGAAATACCTAAGATTAAGTGATTCGAAAAGGTTGCTCTGGCTAAGCAAAGTCGATTTAATTCCTGTCTCTACTTTTGATACAATGTCTTGGGCACTCTTTCCTATAGAAGAAAGCTTACCAAGGAGATTCCACACGTCATCCTTGAGCTTATTATATGTCTTTGAAGTGGTAATATCCGTCAAATAATCCTTCAAGGCGCCCACGTTGGGGTCTATCGACATGCAATTGTCATTGAGGATAATCAACAAATTGGTGTCTGAAACTCCTGCGTGATTTAAGCCTTCGAAGGCCATCCCTCCCGTAAGCGCGCCATCTCCAATGATGGCAACGTGCTGCTTGTCATCCAAGCCCAAATACTTTGAAGCCACCGCCATGCCCAATGCGGCAGAAACCGAAGTGGACGAATGTCCCACGCCAAAAGTATCATAAATGCTTTCCTTTCTTTTAGGGAACCCAGAAAGCCCCTTGTAAACACGATTAGTGTAAAAATTATCTCTTCGTCCAGTGACTATTTTGTGACCGTACGCTTGATGACCCACATCCCACACCAACTGATCATAAGGGGTATTATAGACATAATGAAGTGCTACGGTAAGCTCGACAACGCCCAAGCTCGCCCCAAAATGACCGCCATAAACGGAAACATTGTCTATAATATAATGCCTCAGTTCATCACATAGTTGAACCAGTTGAGCCTGATCCAATTTTTTCAGGTCATCAGGGCTATTGATACCAGCAAGCAGTTTTCCGGGAGTTATCAACATTGCAAAATCAAAGTTATCACGTCTGTCTTTCTAAACAGACACTCAAGGTAAGTTGTTTTTAAAAGATTTTAAGCCTCACAGCAGGAAATTTACGGATTTGTAGATAAGAACGGTTTTATCCAACGGATTTGGATATTTTTGCCATCCGAAATTTATGGAACAAAAGCCTTTTGAAATTCATTTGCCCCTTTTTGAGGGCCCGTTTGACTTGCTTCTTTTCTTTATCGAGCGAGATGAACTCGAGATCAACGACATTCCCATTTCAAAGATTACAAACGATTTTCTGGAGTATTTACGCCAGTTGGAAACCATGAATATAGAAGTGGCCAGCGAGTTTATTCTGGTAGCCGCTACGCTGATGCGTATTAAATCAAAAATGCTACTTCCTCGCCCGCAATTAGATGAGCAAGGAAATGAAATCGATCCGCGGGAAGAATTGGTGAAACACCTGATGGAGTACAAAAAGTACAAATCAGTGGTGGAGCAGTTCCACAAAATGGAAGAGACCGAGCTGATGAAGGAGAAGCGAGGTAACTTGATGAAAGAGCTAAAACAGCTGGCGGAGATCACAAATGTTGAAGCGGAATTACAAGATGTTGACCTTTTTAAGCTATTGATGGTTTTTGAAAAGGTCTTGAAACGACAAGATGAAGAGAAAAATAAGCCTGTTCACCAAGTTATTCAGTATCCATTTACGATTGAGGGCCAGAAAGAGTATATACTAAACGAAATTACAAGTAAGCCCCGTGTTCCTTTTATTGAGTTGTTCGAAAAAGCACCAACCCGCATCGCTTTAATTTTTAACTTTCTGGCTATTCTTGAAATGCTAGCCAACGGAATGATATCCATACAACAAGGAGAAGGCTTTAACAATTTTTGGGTGATGAAGAAAGACGAGATCGAGGAGACAGCTCAATAAGTCAACGGACGTTATCTACCAACCCACCCGTTAACCTAACCAACTCAATTCGACTCGATAGACCGTCAAAAATTGCTGCCACTTTCTCTAAAGCTGACGATCGATAATTTTCCTGGACAATTCGTAGGTCAATAGCGCTCAACGCTCCATTCTTGTAACGCTCATTTGCTAGGGTCAGATTTAATTCTGCGGCTTGCAACTTGGTCTGTGCAATTGATACCAATTGTCTTCTCAAATTGTACAAGTCGAAGGTGGCTAACAAGCTATTCTCCAACGAAAGCTTAAGTTGATCGGTGGTGAGTTTAGCGATCTTCTCCTGAATTTGTGCATTGTCGATCGTTCGCCTCAATTGACCTCCATTAAAAAGTGTGAACCTAAGGGAAAGGTTGGCATAGCCTCCATACGAATTACCTGTTTGTGTCAGAGGAGCAAATGTTGTTTCGTTTACACTCAGGTAGACAGGTTGATTGGTATCGCGATTGACAAACCCCACCGTATTTTCTATCTGATTACCAGTATTCGTTCGAAAATTGGCATTTAACTGATCTAAACTACCCGTACCACCTAGATTCAACAACAACGTTGGTGACAAGTTTGCCTGCGCACTGCGTGTCGCATTTTGAAACAACTCTTGGCTAATGAATTGGTTTCGAAGGTTGGTGTTTGATTGAACCATCTTTGCCTTCAAATCATTGTATTGATAAACTTGCTCTTCAAATTCCAGGGGATCTGTAAACTGATAGGTCCTATTAATGTCTTCATTTAGTAAAACGTTCAAATTGCGAACTGAATTCTTAACTACAATTTCTTGTCGCAATACGTTGGCTGAATCAGTGAGGTAATTGTTTTGTTCCTGCAATACATCAAACGAAATAGCAGAGCCAAGATTCTTTTTCAACTTCACATACACATACCTCTCTTTTGAGTACTCTCGATTTTTGACCAACACCTGCAGTCGTTCCATTTCCAAACCTGCTTGATAGTAACTCAATATGATCGACTGTACGGTGTTTTCCATCACAAATGCCGCATTGCCCTTGCTTAGAGCTTCCAATTGCTCCAACCGTTTTTTCGTAATCGACACTGCGAACCCGTCAAACAGTGTGAATTGAATATCCAGTTGCCCAAGTACATTGTTTGAAACATTTCGCCCAGCTACAGCAAAAGGATTAGCAGGCTTTCTTTCTACAACACTATTGTTTTGTGATCCCGTGAGGTTAATAGAAGGAAGCAGCCCGGCCTGACCCCAGTTGTTGTTGAGCGAAGCAGCTTCCACATTTAGCTTTTGAATTTGTACCCCAAAATTATTTTGTAATCCGATTTGCACAGCTCGAGCAAGACTGAGAGTATCTTGAGCTTGTGAGGTAGAGAAGGCTACAAGCTGTAAGCCAAAAGCTGCAAGCACCGAGGTTACCATCATTACCCTCGAGGCATGAGGCATTATTCTTTGAAGGCTAAAAGCCTTTAGTGTGACGCTTGTGGCTTGCAGCCTACAAACCGCGGCCTTGATTTTACTTAACTGAAACATGCGCGTGCTTACTACTCAAATACGAATAGATGGCTGGTATTACAAACAAAGTGAGTACGGTGGCAAATAACATTCCGCCAATTACGGCAATACCCATTGACACGCGGCTTTCTGAACCCGCTCCCAGAGCCAAGGCAATAGGCAATATGCCCAGAATCGTAGAGAGGCTCGTCATAACGATGGGGCGAAAGCGAGAAGCTGCCGCTTCCTTCACTGCATCGAGCACTGCCAAGCCTTGCTCTTTCCGCTGGTTCGCGAACTCTACAATCAAAATTCCATTTTTCGTTACCAGGCCAATCAACATGATGATTCCTATCTGACTAAAAACATTCAAGGTTTGATTAAAATACCAGAGTGATATGAGTGCACCTGCTAGGGCCAATGGCACGGTAAACATAATTACCAGCGGATCTTTGAAGCTCTCAAATTGGCCTGCTAAAATCAAATAGATGATCGCCAGTGCAATCAAGAATGCGAGATAAATACTAGAAGAACTTTCCGCAAACTCTCGCGAGGCTCCATCCAAACTAGTGGTGTAACTTTCATCCAACACTTCGTCAGCAATTTTTTGCATTTCTTTGATACCATCGCCCAAGGCAACGCCTTTTGCTAATTGAGCTTGTACTTTTGCAGAAGAATACCGATTGAAACGGAACAACTGAGGTGGACTGCTACGCTCTTCAAATGTGACGAGGTTATCAAGTTGTATCAAATCACCTCTTTTGTTTTTCACATAAAGAGTTTTTAGATCTAATGGCTCGTTGCGATTTGCGCGCTCGACTTGCCCAATGATCTGATATTGCTTTCCGTCCATAATAAAATTTCCAAAACGGGAGCCACTTAACCCAAGTTGAAGCGTTTGCGAAATATCCAACACATTCACACCAAGGTTTCTGGCTTTATCGCGATCAATAGTAATACTGATTTCCGGCTTGTTAAATTTTAGATCGAGATCAACAAAAGCAAAAAGTGGACTTGCCGATGCTTTCAACATAAATTGGGGCAGCACTTTTTTCAATTTCTCAATATCTGCAGCCTGAATTACGAATTGAAGTGGAAATCCACCTCTGCGATCTCCAATGGTTTGCGCCTGTGTAGTAAAGGTTCTCACACTTGAGTATTTTCTCACCTTGCCGGTGATATCATCTACAATTTGTTGCTGGGTTCTATTTCTATCCTTGGGATCCTTTAGAATGACCCTAACAAAACCGGAATTTACCCCCGCACTTCCAAATCCGGGAGCAGTAACGCTCACCATCCCGCTTCGCTCGGGTACCTCTTCGCTGATAAATTGTGTAAGCTCTTTAACGTTCCGATCCATGTACTCAAAAGTGGCACCCTCTTGTGCTTGTGCTTGCAATCGGAATTCACTTCTGTCTTCCAACGGAGATAGCTCGGACGGTGTCGATTTTCCAAGAAAATAAATGACCGCCCCGGACAATACTATCACCACAAACCCCAGCCATCTTCGCTTCATAAAACCGTCCAGTGCAGATGCATAGGCGTTTGTAAGCCCCATGAAAAATGGCTCTGTCTTTCTATACAACCAAGGCTGCACAGCTCTGCGTTTTAGAATTTTTGAACTCATCATTGGCGTAAGCGTGAGCGAAACAAAAGCGGAAATCGCAACCGCACTTGCCACTACCAATCCAAACTCCCGGAACAATCTTCCTGTTAAGCCTTGCAAAAAAATCACGGGAAGAAAAACAGCCACCACAGACACGGTAGTTGAAATGACCGCAAAATAAATTTCTGTTGATCCCTTTCGCGCTGCTTCTTCAGGGTTTTCGCCTTGTTCTACTTTCACATAGATATTTTCCAGCACTACAATGGCATCATCTACCACGATGCCAATAGCGAGTACAATTCCCAGTAAGGTCAAGACATTAATGGTGAACCCCAATAAGTACATCACAAAAAAGGATCCTATGAGGGAGATCGGAATAGTGGCAATGGGTATGACGGTCGTCCGCCAGTCGCGCAAGAAAATAAAAATGATGGAAAGAACGAGGAAGAAAGCAATTAGTATGGTCTCGCCCACTTCAAAAATAGATGCCCGGATATACTTAGTGGAGTCATAACTCATTTGGTAACTAACATCGGGCGGCAAATCGCGCGTGATCTGATCTAGCTTTTTATAGAGTCTATCAGCAATGTCAATATTGTTTGCTCCGGGTTGAGCTACAATTGCAAGCGCACAACCCGGGATGCCATCTCTTCGTAAAATAGTCCGTTCATTTTCTGCCCCCAACTTGGCGTAGCCAATATCACTTAAGCGAACAACATTGTCACCTTGCTCTTTAATGATTAGATTGTTAAAATCCTCTTCACTGTTTAACCGCCCCATGGTTCGAACTGTTAGCTCCGTATTCTGCCCCTCCACACGGCCAGATGGTAACTCCACATTTTCTCGATTCAATGCTTGCAGAACATCTGACGGGGCTAACTTTAAGGAGGCCAATTTGATGGGATCCATCCAAAGCCGCATCGAGTATCGTTGTTGACCCCATATCTGCACAGAACTAACCCCTGGAATCGTCTGAATTCGTTCTTTAAACAAAACCTCAGCTATCCGAGAAGTTTCCAATAGGTTTCGCTTATCGCTTCGTACCGTAAGAAAAATAATTGGGCTGGAGTCTGCATCCGCTTTTTCAACAACGGGTGGGTCAACATCTTGTGGTAGTCGATTAAGAGCACCCGACACTTTATCGCGCACGTCATTCGCTGCGGCTTCGATATTCACGCCCAATTCGAACTCCACGGTAATGCTACTTCGGCCTTCACGGCTCACTGATGTAAGTGTTCGAATACCTGGTACACCGTTAATCGCATCCTCGAGCGGTTCGGTGATTTGAGATTCAATAACATCTGCGTTGGCTCCAATGTAGCTGGTCTGAACGGTGACTACCGGAGGATCTACACTCGGAAATTCACGCACACCAAGAAACGAAAATCCAATTACACCCAATAGAATTATGGCCAACGACATCACAATCGCCAAAACGGGTCGATTGATACTAGTGATAGAAAGGCTTGCCATTGTTAACTTATTTTACTGTTTTGTGTTTTGAATTTTGCTCACTTCGATGTCGATTCCCTGACGAAGCTGTAAAATGCCAGTGGTCAGTAATGTGTCTCCGGCCTTCAACCCGGATAAAACTTCTAAGGAATTTTCTGTTCGGATACCGGTCTCAATTCTAACTTCCTTTGCTGTTCCTCTATCGGCAATAAATACTTTTTTTCCACCCTGATCAGGTATCACTGCTTCTGTGGGAACTAACAATGCGTTGGGAAGAGATTCGAGAATCAATTCAACTTTCACAAACTGACCGGGTAACAAATTGCCGCTTTTGTTATCTGCTTGCGCTCTAATTTTCAAGGTACGGGTCTCCTGATCGATTCTTGGTTCTATGGCATAGACCACTCCTTCGTAAACAGTAAGGTCATTCTCTACCCGGCAAAATATTTTTTCATCTGCCTTCACTTGCGAACTATAACGAGCTGGAATGGCAAACTCGATTTTTGCAGGAGAAATGTTGTAAAGAGTCGCCACTACCGTGCTTGGCGAAATGTATGCTCCCAAACTTACGTAACGAAGGCCAATCACTCCGTCAAACGGAGCCTTGATACGCGTCTTCTCCAGCTGCGCTTCTAATATTCGAATATCAGCTACGGTTGTGTTTAGCCGATTAAGTGCGTTATCATATTCTTCTTTACTGATTGCGTCTTTTTCAAGCAGTTTACGTTGACGAAACTCATTATCCTGATTAAGCTTCTGATTATATTTTTGCTTTTGTAACTGTGCTTTTAAATCATCGTTGTTGATCTCTAACAACAAACTTCCTTTGACTACTGGTTTTCCTTCTTGAAAAGAAATGCTAACAATTTTTCCTGACGATTCGCTCTTTAATTCCAGTGACTCGTTAGGAAGCACCGATCCCGTGACTACCAACTTATTGTCTAGTTTTGATTCTTGAAGAATCAATGCCTCCACCAATAGTTTGGGTTTAGCACCGGGCGACATGACTGTTGGTTTTGATGACGAGGACGATTTAAACCATCCTAATTTTGGAAGGGCAATCAAAAAAATGACCACCAAAACAATGAAGGCAGTAATTAGAGTCTTTTTCACGGATAGATAATTTCTTAATGATGTGTGTATAGAACTTTTTCAGGTGCGACTATTCCACCCAATTATAAATGATTAAAAAGTTGTTTTAGTTCAGTTTCAAAAATTGACTATGTAAATGCAAAATCTGAGGAACAAGAAGTTGGGTCTCATCATTGTAGACCACTACGTCTGCTACCTTTTTCTTCTCTTCTTCCGGCAATTGAGTGGCCATGATCTTAACGACTTCCTCCCTCAAACGATGAGGATCCCTCGCGAGGACCCGTTTGATTCTCAATTCTTCTGGAGCTGTTACGAGTAATACTTTATCGACCCTCAGGTAAGCACCCGACTCAATCAACAACGCAGCCTCTCGTACCACATAGGTGGCTTCTCTATTTTGATCAAGCCAACGATCTGTGTCGGCTGCTACTCTGGGATGAACCATTTGATTAAGAAGAGTTCTCTTTTCTTGGTTCTCAAAAATTACTCGGCTTAGGTATTCTCTATCCAGACTACCATCTGACAGATAGGCCAAATCTCCAAATTCTTTTTTGATTTGAGCGATTAGTATTCCGTCAGTGGTCATTATACTTTTCGCTCGGCTATCTGCGTCATAAACCGGCACTCCCAGGCAAGTAAATATTTTGCATATAGTACTTTTCCCCGAACCAATGCCACCTGTTATCCCGATTTGAAAAGGCTTTGATCTCATCTCTGAGAGATTTTGATCCGAACGGTGTCCATGCGGATTAGTTCTGCGAAGGCAGGATTATTTTGTAACGTTGGTTTTACCACTCCATCCTGATCTGGTGTTTGAGTTGACACGATGGCATTGATCTCTGAGAGAAGGTTTTTGAATTCTTCCTCCCGTTTGGCGGGAATGCGAAACCAAGCATCGATGCTATCACTTGGAAGGGTTTTCATTTTGCTGGTCAATTTCAAGGTGGCTTTAAAATCGATCACTCGCCCTACTTCAAACATTACCTTGACACTAGGTGGTTCGACAAAAAAAGTTTGTCGTTCCATAAGAATCTCCAGTTGTTCGGAAACATTTTGATCTGTTGACTCACCACGAATTTTTACAGAAACAAAGTCAGGCATCTGATGAAGTAGGCTCTTGGGGCCGGTTAGAACAACTGAGTCGGGGAGAATGACTATGGGACTAGTCCTGCCAAATCCCTCTTCAAAACTAAAGTCAGTGAAATCCGGTTCAACCTTGAATTTGTGAAAATCTTTTTCATCAATGCGCAGCCTGAGCGTGTCCGAACTCAAGAAGTTGATTGTGAGTTTTTCTAGCTGAGGCTGTAAAAGAGGTACTAAAGAAGCGCTTACTATTTTAGTTGTCTCTACTGGTCGATCTAGCGTTATGACCAATACCGGAACCTTTAATCCAAACTGATTTCGAAAAAGATCCCAACCGTTTCCGCTGACATTGATTCCAATACGGTCTGGCAGCTCGTCAATTGGAACAAATTTTTCCTGGTCAAATTCAAATCTAAGTGGAAACTCAATAGTGGTAACGTGGTTCTTGTTAAAAGCATTGAAAAGCCAAAAAACGCTGGCCGCGAGCACGCAGAGTACAATGGCCTTCCAATTGGCTCGGTCAAATCTTAATAAGTTACCTAAAACCCGAAAAAAACTCATGCCTGGTAAAGGTACGGATTAATAGAGTGCTGGGTTTGAGATCCAACTTTTCAAATTGACTTCTAAAGACAGTGTCTCCCATAAATTAGGAGACACTTTTTCGGGATCTAGTTCTTGGCTGCTTCGGCCTTGGTCGACTCCATTGAAATGGCGGACTTTGAGAACTTAATTCTTCCTCCACGCTCAACCTCAAGTATAAACGTGTCGCCTTCCAATTCTGCCACGCGGCCGTGAGCACCGCCAATAGTGACTACATAATCACCTTTCTTAATTTCCTCAGTAAATTTCTTTTGGTCTTTTGCCTTTTTTTGTTGGGGGCGGATCATAAAGAAATAAAAAATCCCCACAATTGCCACCATCAAAATAATTTGTGTGTAAGCTCCACCCGGGCCGGCCTGTAATAAAATTGAGTTCATTTGTTAATAATTTTTTAATGTCAAATTGATGGGCAATAACTTGGTATCTTACTACAACACAAAATTTACGCCACCAACTGATCGGTTTGAAAATATTTTGCCTGCAAGTTATCCCTTAAAAAGAACATCCCAAACCATAAGGCTTGGGATGCAAATAATGATTCGATATTTCTCTACGATCTTACTGTGCGGTTGGGCCATTGGCTCCATCTGGCTTGGCAGTAACCATTGCCTTGAATTTTAGAGTCGTAGTTTTTGGCCAGGTATTAGCCGTCACCGTGATGGTCTTATTGTTGATACCTGGCTTTCCTTTTGTGTCAAATTCCGCCTTTACAAAACCTTCACCCCCAACAGGAATTGGAGTCTTTGTCCAGTCTGGAACCGTGCAACCACAAGAAGGTGCAGCGTTTTGAATGATTAACGGAGCCTGTCCCGTATTTTTCACTTTATAGGTGTAGGTTACCTTTTTTCCTTCGTCTATCGTGCCAAAGTCATGGTCTGTGGTGCCGAATTCCATATTGGGAAGAGGCCCCTCGGGCTTCTCTTCAACTGGCGCTGCCTCCGGAGTTGCTGTTGGCGCGGGAGTAACAGTCGTGCCTTTATTACCCTCCATTTGAGCCAATCTTGTTTCCAATTCAGCAATTCTCTTTTCCGATGCCTTATCGCGGCAACCAATAACTAGCGCCATTATCGTTAGAATGGCCAATACTTTTGTTGTTGTTTTCATAGTAAGTTCTGTTTCGAATAACAAAATTAAAAATTTCTTCTTTTTAAATTCAGCTTAACCTCTTCTTTAACAAATCTTTAACTGTTTTTGTTGCCTCGCAATTGCTCAAGCAACTCATCCACGTCATCCAATAACCGTTGCGCCTTGTCTTTTGCTTCGGTTACCACCTTTTGCCCCTGCGATTTAGCCTCCGTTGGGTTTGGAGCCTCGGTGCCAGCTACTAAATCAGAGATGTAGCCCTCTAGCAGCTTTTTATACTTGTCTAACTTGAAAGAGAGTTTTTCACGGGTGTTGGTGCCTTTATCGGGGGCATATAATATTCCCAAAATCGCTCCGGCAGCTGCGCCTGCCAGAAAAGCCATCAATGTATTATTTCCTTTTTTGCTCATAGTCTTTTGTCTACATCAGGGATCGCAAACATACGATCTTTCCAATTATTTGTTGTCAATCAAGCCACGACCACTTTTTTTCATTGCCCCGGATTCTTTCATTTTTTTTGAAATCACATCGAGAATCCCGTTTATAAACTGGCGACTCTTGGGGGTGCTATATTCCTTGGCTAATTCGATGTACTCGTTAATCGTAACTTTCACGGGAATATTGGGGAAATTAACCATTTCGGCCAACGCCATTTCCAATATGACACGATCCGTTAGTGGCAATCTATCAACCTCCCAGTTTTTTGTGTTTTGTGCGATCAATTCCTTATAGGATTCATCCAACTCAATGGTATTTTTGAATAACCTATCTATAAACAGTTTGTCGTCTTCCCAATCTAAAGAAACCTTTTGCAACTCCACCTTTTGCCCATCAAAAGACTTAATCGTCTTTTCGGCAAGGCTCTTGATAATGTCTTTGTCTTCCGCCCAGCGAATATCTTGTTCCTCAAAATAGTCGTTGATGGTGTTACTGCCTAAGATTACCTTTCTTAAGAAATATTTTAAAAATACTTTCTGCGAATCGAGTTCTTGCGATTTCGATTCTATGAATTTCTGATATTCTTTGTCTTCCTTTAGTATCTCTCGAAACCAATCCCGAACCAGGGTTATCTTATTGGACCATCCGGCAGAGCGCAACAACTCCTTTTTCAACTCCGGGTTGTCGATGAGTGCCTGAATAATTGGCTGATTCGGAAAATTTGCATGAATGGACTTCTTCTCACCACCGGCCACTTCGGCCAATGCTATTATCAGACCTAATGTGTTGTGATAGGTTTCTGTTAGCTTCTGAATTTCGATGGTGATATTCTTTCCGAGAAATTGTTGATCTTTTCGAACTTGCTTTTCGAATAGGCTGGTCGCATCAGCTACGGCACTTGAGATTGCTTTCTCTGTCTGACCAGTAGCCGTTATTTTTTTAAACTGATTTTCGAAAACTTGTTTTGCTTCCTTCTTTTGCTTTCGAAGGGACTCTTTATCCTGCACCTCCATGCTATTCAAGTCGGGGCTAAAACGCTCATCTAACAAATCAAGAGAGAGGAGGTAATTTGCTTCTTTGCATTGCTCGAAAGCAAATAGGCTTTGCATGATTTTGATGCGGATGGTACGTCTGTTAAGCATTCGGCTAAAGAACGTTTGAATGAGGCGGCAAATTACGGAAAGAAGTTGGAAAACAGAAGATCGCAATGGAATTCAGAAAACAGAAAGTCGAAGTCAGAATTCTATTTTTGACTTGGTTTGATAAGTGGCAATTCTAACTTCAAAATTCTATCATCTGTCTTCGCTACGTTTTAAATTTTTTTAGACTTGAACCAAATGAAGTACCTTTCGTTTTTATCGGGGCATGAAAGAACTTTTCTATCTTAACAAGTATCTCCTAAAGTACAAAAAGCTGATGATCCTGGGGCTGATCTGGGTCATCATCTCGAACGCCTTTCAAATTCTCCCCGCGCAAATGGTTCGGTACTCAATCGATTTAGTCACCGACAATATTCGCATCTATCGGTCCCTAGACAAAAGCGTTGCTCAGCAGGCATTTTTTAACGTGTTCTCTAAAGGAATATTGATCTATGCCCTCCTTATTCTGGGCATGGCGCTATTGAGAGGCTTCTTTCTCTACCTGGTTCGCCAAACGTTGATTGTTATGAGCAGGCTTGTCGAATTCGACTTGAAAAATGAAATCTTCGAGCATTACGAATCGTTACCGCTTAGCTTTTATCGTAGAAATAACACGGGCGACTTGATGAATCGAATTAGTGAAGACGTCAGTCGGGTTCGCATGTATTTGGGGCCCTCGATCATGTATGGGCTGACTCTCATCACTTTGTTTATGATGCTGATCCCAATCATGTTTAGCATCAGTCCAAAATTGACACTATACGCGCTGTTGCCCCTACCGATTTTGTCCATCAGTATTTTCTATGTCAACAATATCGTTGAACACCGCTCTGAACTGATTCAAAAAAGTCAATCGAGATTGAGCACTTTTGTGCAGGAAGCCTTTTCGGGCATTCGGGTAATTAAATCTTTTACGCGCGAAGCGGAATCTGTTGCCAATTTTTCAACAGAAAGCAACGAATACAAGAAGCAATCTTTAAAGCTTACCAAAGTGCAAGCTTTATTCTTTCCGGTTATTATGGGACTTATTGGCTTAAGTACCGTGTTCACAGTTTACGCGGGTAGTGTAGAGGTCATCAACGGCTCACTAACATTTGGAAACATTGCTGAGTTTATCATTTATGTAAACTTGCTAACCTGGCCGGTCGCTTCGCTGGGGTGGACAAGCAGCCTGGTGCAGCGAGCAGAGGCGTCACAAAAACGCATCAACGAATTTTTAAAAACAAAGACCGACATTGTTTCTGAACAGAATATTCAACGAGAGATTCAAGGTGAAATTGAATTTCAACACGTTTCATTTACCTATCCCGATACAGGAATTCAGGCTATTAAAAATCTCTCTTTCAATATTAAGCCCGGAGAATCGATTGCCATCATTGGCGGCACGGGATCGGGAAAAAGTACAGTGTCCAATCTCATCTCTAGATTATATGATGTTACCCAGGGAGAAATTAAGATTGATAAAATTTCTATCAAAGATTATAATTTAATCAGTCTGCGAAGTCAGATGGGGGTAGTGCCACAAGATGTTTTTCTTTTCAGCGATACCATCTTCAACAACATTGCTTTTGGTTTGAAAACAGCTGATGAAGGCAAAGTGATTCAGGCCGCTAAAGATGCGGATGTGTACGATAATATCATGGGTTTCCCGAGTGCTTTTGCCACCCGGGTGGGAGAACGAGGCATCACGTTATCGGGAGGACAAAAACAACGAGTGTCCATTGCACGAGCTGTAGCAAGAGAGCCAAAGATTTTGATTTTAGATGACGCACTATCCGCTGTTGACACAAAAACAGAGAACACGATCCTCAACAGTATGAAGAAGATCATGAAAGGGAGAACGAGCATCATAATTTCTCATCGCGTATCATCCGCAAAGCTAGCGAACAAAATTATCGTGCTTCAAGATGGGGAAATGGTGGAAGAGGGAACACATGAAACTCTGGTTGCCAAAGAGGGAGCCTACAAAGAATTGTATGAAAAACAGATGCAGGTGGAAGAGGTTAGTTAAGGCAGCACTTAATAGTGATGCCAGAAGCTAAACACCTTTTAAGAAAAATGCCTAACATTTATAAATTTAAAAATCGACTGTAATATGAAATTACTATTTCTCCTGCTAACTACTACGTTTTTTTCCTATGGACAAGAGCTTGTCGTGCTTAAGGATAACACAAAGCTAGAAGCGAGAAAAACAAAGCCTCGTAAAAATGCTTTTATAATAACACTATTAAATGGTGACAAGAGAGAGATAGCCAATAAAGATGTAGCGTTAATAGTGAATACAAGGCTCGAAGAGGAGCATTTTTGGAAAATAGAGGCAAACATTAATAGTGTGTATTTTGATGGAGATACTACATATGTAAAAGCAAAGCGCATAGTTGTTGGCAAAATATCTATTTTTGAATATTATGTAAGATCAATGACTCCCAACGGCAGGGAAATCGCTTTTAAGAAATTTTCAGATAACAAAATGATTGTGAAGTATTTGGAGCAAGGGCAGTGATATTGTATTTTTGATTCATCAAAATGAGTTACGTGAAAAAAAATGCGTAGCTCAAATCCCCTTAGA